>SBFL01000253.1 GCA_006227965.1 Bacteroidota bacterium
AAGCACACCCTTACGGGCGACGACGGCGCACAAGGCAGATGGGTTCCGGGAAGAACCCCTGGGAATAATCTTTATGAAGCCTTTGCTCGTTCATTACCATCCAAATGTATAAAAATAATTTAACTGGCGGCAAGCCCCTGGTTTTTTTTGCCATAAAGGGTCAGATCCTTGTTATTTCTGAGGATTTCATAAATAAGGAACCCGAAAACAGGAAGGTATTCAATAAGAAGTATCAGGGGACGCTCCTGAACTTCTGTGGTACCATAGGCCGAATAGCTCAGGATTACGGTAGCCGACCACAGTATTATGAACCTGTAATTTGTAAAGATCCCCAGCAGCAGGGGAAAGATAATATACCAGGGGTGCACCGTGGTGGCGGTAAAATAATAAAGGCAGGAAATCATGAGCGCCCCGGTGAACCAGTACTTTGGTTGTTTCATGGAGGGAAGCAGGCTCACCAAAAAGGTTACTAGAGCTATGATTCCAGGGACAAAGGCCCCATACTCCTCAATGAATTCCCAGGACCTGGCACCCTGCCAGACGGCCAACTGCTCAATGGCATTGTACACCCCTGCGTTGAATTCAAAATTAGAGAACCAAAGCTTCAGGGTTGAGGTGTAATTGGGTGCGAATTCCGCAAAATACAGGGGGTAGACCCCTAGAGCCAGGAAAAGGGCCGTTCCAAGGAAGAACAGGGCGCTACGTTTCCATCCGAGCAGGGGAAGGATCAGGGGAAGGAAAAGCATGGGGAACAGCTTTACCCCAATGGACAGGGCATAGGGCAGGCTGCCCAGCAACCATTTCCCGGAGATGACCAGAAACATGGCCAGGACAAAGAAAAACAACATGACCCCTTCAAAATGTAGGTTTCCCGTAAGTTCAATAATGACCAGGGGGTTGAGGAAGTACCAGTAGATCATGTTGGGTGCCCGGTTGATCTTTCTCAGGATCCGGCGGCCGAAATAAAAGATGCCCAGGTCAGCGAGAATGATCATACTCCGCATTGCGATCACCGGCCCCAGCAGGGTCTTGCCGCCGAGATAGGCAGCAGCGGCAAAAAAGTACTGATTCACGGGAGGGTAGTTGCTGAAATTGCCTGCGCTAAGGCCGCCCATCCCCCTGTAAAGTTCATCTGCCCCGGCAAATGGGGGGCCTCCCTGTGCCATCCAGTCATCCGGGGAAAGCGCAAATGGGTTAAGCCCCTCCAGAACCAGTCTACCGTCCCATATAAAGCGGTAGAAATCCTGGGAAAGGTTTGGAAGTGCCAAAAGAAAAACAAATCTGATCAACAGACCGCTTACGACCATAAACCTAAGGTTCCATTTTTCAAACTGGATAAGTTTATAGCACAGGAAAAAAAGCGCACCGAACAGGGTGATGAGCTTTACGGAATCGGACCGCTCCAGGTCATAGCCAACTGCCGCGTAAAAAACCGCGCTGAGTAACAGCAACAGTACGGAAACACGGTGCAGGTTCCAGAAGGTAAGCAGGGCTCTGCTCATGTCGTTGGTTTGGCACCTGCAATTAAGGGAAAATTTATCTTTTAATAAAGCTGAAATCCCCGGGCGGGGAACCCGGGAACAGATTTGCCAAAGGAGTCCGAGCCGGTTTCCTACAGAACCGGTTGGACCTCCCGTTCCGCAGATGATGCCTGGTTAAGCCTTTGCCGTGACCGATTTGAAGAAGACGAATCCGAAACCGACAAACAACATCAGGTGAAAGGGGAAGAGACCGAAATCATTCAGGGGAATTGCGCTGTACATCCCGAAAAGGAAATAAAGCATAAGCGCAAATTCGAGGATGGTATTCGGGGAGAGTTTTGTCACCAGGTACTTATTTCCTTTCCAGCTGTCCTTCAGGTTCTGAATATTGAACTTGGGAGTCCGGACAAATTCCGAACGCTTTCCCATATGCCCTTCCAGAACGGCTACCGTGTTGTGGAGGGAGAATCCCAGGGCCACAGAAAAGAAGGTAAAAAACAGTTTTATGTAGTCCACAAAATTATCCAGTCCGCTCCCCTGTATGCTCTTGTAGGTAAACCAGTAACAGATGAACAGGATGATAGTGCTGACGATAAAGAAACTTGTCACCTCAAAAATCCAGCCCAGGTGGCCGAAAGTGTTTTTGATGTACAACATGGGGATGCTCAGGACGGCAACCAGAAACACGCAAAGGAACATGGAGCTGTTGAGCAGGTGCATCACCCCGTGGAATTTGGTCTTCAGGGGGATGTTGCGCGCTTTGATTACGCTGAGGACAGTTTTGCGGAAATTCTCAGCTCCACCCTTGTTCCAGCGGAATTGCTGGGATCTTGCTGCACTGATGACCACGGGTAGTTCCGCAGGGGTCTCCACATCCTCCAGGTATTTGAATTTCCAGTTTTTCAGTTGTGCCCGGTAACTGAGGTCCAGATCCTCAGTAAGGGTGTCCCCTTCCCAGTTCCCGGCATCCAGGATGCATTCTTTCCTCCAGATCCCCGCGGTACCGTTGAAATTAATGAAGTGCCCCTTGGAATTGCGGCCAACCTGTTCCAGGGTAAAATGTGCATCCAGGGCGAATGCCTGTATCCGGGTCAGGGTTGAGTAGTCACGGTTTATATGCCCCCAGCGAGTTTGTACCACCCCGATCTCGGCATCCTTGAAATAAGGGACGGTCTTTTTCAACCAGTCCCCGTCCGGAAGGAAATCCGCGTCAAAGATGGCAATGAATTCGCCTTTGGCGATGGTCAAACCCTCTTTAAGAGCTCCGGCCTTGAAACCTTCCCGGTTTGCCCTGCGGATATGCTGAATGTCCAGCCCAGATTTTTGGAGTTCTGATATTTTGAAGGCTGTTTCCTCCACGGAGTCATCCGTGGAATCATCCAGTACCTGGATTTCCAGCTTGCTCTTCGGGTATTCGAGCCTGGCGATATTTTCCAGGAGCCTCTCCACCACATATTTTTCGTTATAAATGGGCAGCTGTACGGTCACATAGGGAATTTCCCTTGGGTCCATTAGGTTGAACCTGGGGGCCTCATTCTGCTTCCTGCGCTGCCCGAGGTAATTCAATAGCAGGTTCAGCTGTGCCAGGCTGTAAAAGAAGATAAGAAGCAACGCGAGGCTGTAAATTCCAATGATGATGTACGCAATGGTTAGTCCCATATTTATTTATAACTATATTTAAAAATCCAACGCAGGATTTTAATGCCGGCAAATATACTACCTTTTACGGTGCCGGAGACCTTTGAGACCCCGATTCTTTTTTTGTAACGGACTGGAACTTCGGTATATGCCAGTTTCTGTCTGAGGGCTTTCAGTTGCATCTCCACCGTCCACCCATAGGTCTTGTCCTCCATTTCCATTCCCACGAGCGCCTCATAGGTGATTGCCCTGAATGGCCCGAGGTCCGTAAAACGCGCCCCAAAAAAAAGCCGCATCAGGGTTGTGGCGAGCCAGTTTCCAAAGACCTGTTGTGGCGTCATTGCCCCTTCTTCACGGAGTTCCTTTTTCCGTGCCCCGATCACCAGATCCATTCCGTTTTCCAGTATTGGGGCTACCAACTTTGACAACTCCTCCGGAAAATCGGAATAATCACCATCCATAAATACGATGATATGCGGGGTTTTGGATTTTTCTCCCAGATAATTTATTCCCTTCAGGCAGGCATATCCATATCCCTTTCGGGGTTCATGCAGGACCGTTGCACCTGCCTCCCGGGCCAAAACAGCGGTGCGATCGGTGGAATTATTGTCCACCACCACCATTTCTTCGACTATTTCAGGCACTTCAGACAGTACCTTCCCGATGGACTTTTCTTCGTTGAATGCCGGGATGATAAGGGCGATTTGAGTCATAATATTACGCGTGGTGCAAAAGAACGGAATTCGGGTCTGGTGTCCTCATTCTCTGTTTACAAGTTTCATAAGGTCCACGTCGTTACCAAGCAGTATTTCCTTTGGGTTGATCCGGCCGGGGAGGGGGCCGTTTTCCAATTTCAAAACGCCCCGCGGGCAAACAGCTGCACAAATGCCGCAACCCACGCAACTCGCTCGCACTACATTGGTTCCCTTCTGGGCATAGGCCCGGACATCGATGCCCATTTCACAGTAGGCGGAGCAATTCCCGCAGGAGATGCACTGACCGCCGTTGGTAGTAATGCGGAACCTGGAGAAGAGCCTTTGCTGTAGCCCAAGGATAGCAGCCATGGGGCAGCCAAACCGGCACCAGACCCGGTTGCCAAAAATCGGGTAGAACCCTGTTCCTATAACTCCCGAAAACACACTCCCGATCAGAAAGCTGTAGCTTTTTCGCAGACTTTCAGAGGAAAACAGGAACACATGCCTGGAATCGCTGATGTAATGAAAGGCGATCAGGGCGAGGATGATGACCATGTAGCCTATGGCCCCATAGCGGGCATCTTGTTTGAGTTCTTTTCTCCGGTAGATCATTATCCATGAGAATACAAGTGTCAGAAACAACCCCACCCCGAGCAGAAATTGTGACCTGCTCAGCCAGTATTTGCTGTTGTCCGGCCCCAGATAGGAATAAATGACGGCCGTGGTCATCAGCACCACAAAGACCAGGACGCTGTGTACCACCCAGCGCTCCACCCGCCAGGCAAAGGTGCTTTTGTCGCTGAGGTGCCGGAACGGATCCCCGGCAGTTTCAGCCAGTCCCCCGCACCCGCACACCCAGGAGCAGTACCACCGCTTTCCGTAAAAATAGGTCAGCAGTGGGGTGATAATCAGGATGGATGCAATTCCGAACAGCAGCATCGCGAGCCCAAGGTTTCCGGCACCGATAAAGTCGTTGACCCTGTAGCCTTCAAAATTGTAATAGTTAAGGGGCCATATGTTTTTCAGGTCGTAATAGGGCAGGTCTCCATGGAGTCCTGCCATGATCTCCGGGATTATGAAGGCAAAAGCCGTTTGGAAGAATATCACACTGAGTGTCCTGAGGGTCTGGTACCGGTTATGGCGGTATTTCCAAAGGAATTTAATCCCAAAGGTGAGAATGGCCAGGGTATACAGCGTACCGTATACGAACCACTGGCTGGCAGGGTTTCCGCTGAGCAGATAGCTCAGGGGGTCGAACAGGGCGATCAGTCCCTGGTTAGGCCCCTCCCGTACCAAACCGAGGTATTCCGGGAAAAAATAGAGGACGATATAGAACCCGGTAAGCACAATGCCCAGACCCCAGGCCCAGATACCCCGCCCCGATAGAGATTTAAACCATACCCCATTGTTTTTGATCCCTGCCGGATGCTTTCTGTAAGCTGCTGAACTGAACCAGACTATGGACAGGAAAATACCCCCGAGAGCGGTGGACAGCCAGGGAGTTTTGTTTGGGAAATCGACCCCCAGGGCAGCAAGGCTTAGGATGAACAGGCTGGAAAACCCCAGGAAGACCGCCAGTTTTTGATTGAAATCGAGTGATTTCGGAGGCCCGGCTGCAATCGACATGGACTGGTGAGTATTCATGAGATGGGCTTCATTTGGGTTTGGAATTTCTCACGGATAAGGGGTTCGTACCGGGTATAGAATTCCGGATCGAAATTGGCTTCCCCAAGACGGGGAATCACCTGGTCAATATTCAGACCTTCGCTAAGCCACCGGTCCAGGACGGTGTGCCGCATTCGAATACCAAAGGCATTGATCCCGAGGAATTTTCCGCTGTCCCGCTCATAGGCCAGGGTCAGACAGACCTTTTCTGAAGG
>SBFL01000127.1 GCA_006227965.1 Bacteroidota bacterium
TTCATGCCGGACAGCCTTAGAAAAGTGGTCCTTATGAATCCAACAGGGGAAATGGTTAATGACCTTCCTGAAGTGACCCTTCTTGCAGATACCGCCCAGAGTTATCATAAAGTCAGTGCATACATCAATGATTCTTTCGTTGCAGAATTCCTGGATGTATACTTCCTGGCCCAGGTTTATCTGAAAAATAAAAACAAACTGGACCGGATAGAACCGGCCTATATCGCCCTTACCAGCAACCAGGGAGGATTTGCCAAGACAGGGTTCTCCCTGCGTGACGGAGACACACACCTAATCAGGCCAAATACGGCCTATGTGGACCTAACCGTATCACAGGCCACGGCACCTCCTGACAAGTTGATGTCCTTCACCCAGCTCTATCCTCACGAAATGGGCCATGTCCTGTATCGAATGTTAAGCCCGGAGGACTCTGTGAACAACAATTCAAAGAGCGTAAATCTGCATTTTTTTTCCATTGTCACAGATTACGCCACGGCTTTCAACGAAGGGTTTGCGGAACATATTGAGAACGTGTCCAGGAAATTCGAGCCGAATGCCGGGATCAAGGATGGTATCTACGAGGACATGGAAAGCATTGGGAAATCGATGCCTCCAAATATAAGGGGCTTCAAACGGGATTTCATGATGCCCTTCAGGCTTGGGTATTATAAGGCCAGTATGTTGTTTTGGTATCAGAAATTTGAAGACTATAAGAGGCATATGCAGGCCTTCAGCGGAGACATCCGCTTTAAGAACACCGTCCTTTCCCTTTCTGATCCGGAAGACGAGATAACCTACAGGAACTCGGGCGTTGAACTGGATAAGGAGTCGACTCGGAACTATGTTCAGATGCTGGCAACAGAAGGGGTGGTAAGCGCGTTCCTGACCCGCCTTTCCACGGGAGATCTGTCTCACCATTACCTGGAACCTTCTTTTTACCGTCCGTTCTTAATTGACAGCACCCATTTCTCCAGACCGCCACAGGAACTATTCAGTCCTGTGAAAAACCAATTCCTCAAGTACATCCATGTACTTCACAACTATGTTGTGCTCAACAATTCGCCAAATGCACAACTGACCGATTTCATCGATGGGTACATAAATGCCTTTCCTTCCGAGGCATCTTCTGTTGAAGAGCTCTTTGAATCAGTCCTGGGGCTGCCCTATTTGGGGAAGGTCCCTCCTCCCCTGTGGCTCCTGGTAAAAGACCACCCCCACCGCCTGCTGGTCTTCGACCCTTTTGACGCCATAACGGTCCCTCTGTATACCTTCGATTTGAATGCCGGAGAAGTTGAGGACTTCCGCACTATTGAGGGGTTTGCGAGGGCCGATGCGGAGAAAATTGTGAATTTCAGGCAGTCTCATGGTTTCTTTACAGATATGGAGCAGCTGGAAGGTATCCCCGGGCTGTCCCAGGAGGCCATCGATAAAATCCTGTCAGCCGTACTTGATGAGGAATACCTGGAGCAAGAGCTGCAGGATTTTGAGCCCAGATTAAGCATTCAGGGTCTTATTGCAGCTCCCCTGAAACGCCTTCTCCTTCGGGCGGGCCTGTATTTTATCCTGCTGTTCGCTATGATCCAGGCCCTGGTTAGAAAATACCGTGCTTCCGGCAGGAAGTTGGCCGTACTTTTTTTTAAGTACTTTCTTTTATGGCTCTCATTTATTATTGCGGGTCTTATGGCTGTTCTGTTAGAAGCAGGCTATGCCCCCCTTTATGTATTGGGATTCTCAGCAATATGGGCGGCCCTGGTTCTGTGGCTATACCGGGGCTCCCCTGTTAAAAGACAGCGCTCTCTTGCCTACATTGGTAGTATGTGCCTTTTGGTTTTGATTTCAGTCCTGTAGGTGAGTAGGTGACCTGCCTTAACCGGGCCTGCGCTTATAGCACCAAAAACGTCGTCACCTCCTTATGCGCTGACTATCCCAAACGAAAACCGCTGTTTACTTCTATGAGCTGGGCGGTGATCCGGAGTTTGTTTCCGGCTTAGCGCACACTTCCCTCAAGCAGGTGATTAACATTGAGCTGCTCTCCGATAACCTTCAGGTCCATGTTCTTTCCCTTAAAGGCAAAGGATGAGGTTCTGCCTATTACTTTAAGGTCGGGGACCTGAGCCAGCAGATTAATTATCTCCTCACTGATCCCGTCACTGAAGTATTCCTGCTCCGGGTCGCTGCTCATGTTGACAAATGGAAGGACTGCGATGCTCTTCTCCTCGGGTTGATCCGTGGTTTCCTCCGCCCTGGCAATCTCCCCGCCTTCATAAAGCACCTGATATAATTTAATGGGCTCCTTTACATTCTTGAGCTGTGTTGTCTGAACATAGCGGCTTTGAATGTCCGGTTTGTTGGATATGCTCTCACGGACCGCTTCTGTAACATAAATGCATCCTGCCTGAGCTGCGCCCTGAACCCTTGCCGCAATATTCACTCCGTCCCCAAAAACATCATCCCCGACAAACATGACCTCCGCCGAGTGAATTCCTATGCATAATTGATATTCATCTGCCGCATGGCACGCTTCCATAATCTTTATTGCGGCGCGAACGGCATCGGATGCCGTATTGAATGATGCCATTACCCCATCTCCCAGTTCCTTTATCCAACGACCATTGTAAGAATTGACTATCGGTTTGTGAATCCGGCGATTCTTATCAATAAGTTCCATGGTTCTCGGCTCATCCTTGCCCATCAAGGCCGTAAATCCGGCGATGTCTGTAAACATGATGGCGGCGAGCTGGTGGGTATCTGGCATTATGTTCTTCTGGACTAATTTTAAATATACAACATTTTAAAGTGCGTATTGGTCACTGGTGAACGCTGTAAAAACCAGAAGTGTCAACGTATATTATATGTTTTGACGTGCCTGCCAGGAATTAGAGTCTAATCCATGAGGAATTTCACCTGTAAGATCAGAAAACGGTATCTCGCGGAAGGTCTGCAGGACAATCTGCTACAGGACCAGACAGCACGGAGGCGGGTCGGGAAAACTTTTTATCAGGGCACGAATTTAATAGCACACCAGGCACTACAGACGAGGAGTCTCAGTAAAAGCATTCCCCTCCGGTTGCACCCTATTTCATGAATTCATCGAATACAAGGGAAACGTAATAGACCTGCCCGATGAAGGTTGAACCGAAATTGGTTCGATAGTCACTACCCCCGATGTTGGTACCCCCCAGCTTGACCACAGTCTTAAAGGCGGGGATACGGTAATTGACCTGTGCATCAAGAAGGCCATAGGCAGGCATGGTAGCAGACCCGTAAGCCGACTCCCAGAAAAAGGAATCCTGATATCGGTAGTTCACCTGGAAGCCCAGCCTTTGGGTAAGCCTAGGGTTGCCAATCCCCAGAACATACCGGTTTTTAGGGGTGTTGAACTGGGTAAGGAATCCTTCGGGTTGTTCCCCGGAAAACGTAGTGTAGTTGTAATTGGCGGTAAGCACAAAATTATTGGGAAGATTGTAGGTAACCCCTATCCCAATGCCATAAGAGGTCAATTCAGAGGGGGAATTGGCATTAGGAGCCCAAAATGTTCCTGCATCAATCTGCTGGCCCCGGCGTTCTGTGGCGACTTTGCTGTAGGCCCGAATCTGACCCAGAAAGTTGGAATACCAGGTGTGGTAAAAGTTCGCATCGATCAAAAGCTTCCCTGATATAATAGTGTTGTAGCCAATTTCGAAGGACTTCAGCTGTTCGGGTTCCAGATAGGAGACGTTTTCCGTTTCAAGAGTTACATTTCCAGGATTGGTAAGAATGGCGCCTGTAGTTGGGTCCAGGGTCCCTCCCTGGCTAACGAAATCCTCATAAGACGCCTGGGTCCAGAGGCCCCCGTTGTAAATCCCGTAACGGGAACCCACTGTAGGTACACCCCCGACATTGATACCCCCGGGGGCAGGGAAGAAAATGAACTGCTGCAGCATGTCCGGAAACCGGAATCCCGTCTGGTAGTTAACCCGTAGATTGTTATCCGCATTCGGTGAATATACCAGGGAGATCCTTGGGGTAAACTGACCGTCAAAGTCAACCATCTTGTCATAGCGGATAGAGGCCGCCAAATTGAACTTTTCGGCTATGGTTTTTGAGATCTGGGTGTAGCCGCCAAAAATGTTTGTAAAAATCCTACCCGGCTCGCTGCCCGCCTCTGGGGCATCATCAAAGATAGTGCCTTTGCTGAACAGGCTGTACTGTCTGAAATTTCCCCCAACGATCACCTCGGCCCATTCCAGTTGACTGAAATGGTAATAGAACTCCGAATGCCAGATATTCGATTTGCTGAATAAAGAGGAGCCGGGAGGGTCTCCCTGATAATCCAGGGTCCTGATTTCACTGACCACGTCCTGGAAGGAGGGAACATATTGCCCAGTGGCGGGGTCGATCATGAAGCGGTCGGCATAGGTGCGTGCCGCAACGGGATCATTGGGGGCGACATTGGGGATGCCCCCCAAAAAAGCCGTTACATAGTCGGTTGCCCAACCCGTTCCATCTGCGCTGACCGTCGGGTTGAACCGCTCATTTACCAGGGCCCCCAGGACTCCTACATCATAGGTCTTGTCAATATTGGTAAGGGTAATGTAGCTTCTGACAAAGAAATCTGTTCCTTTCAGCTCCAGCTTGTAAAATTCAGATGAAAAATCCCGGTAGGCAAACTTGGTGTAGTCCTGACCCAGGGCACTCCCGCCGGCATACCTGTACAACCCGATCAATTCCAGATCATCATGGAACCTGTAGTGGAGTGACACATCCGCCTTCCGGGTTATGGCGTCATTATGGTCCAGCAGGGTAGCTTCTTTGATCCCTGTCCTTCGTAGGGTCCCAATCCCGAAAGCATTTATGGGAATGGGGGTTTCATCGCCATGAAGGTTCAATCCGTCAAAATTTGGGCTTCCGGAAAGGTCTGTCTGCGAATCGGGATTGTTCCGATCCGTAGTGTAGTCGTTGGCGGTCCAGTCCTCAGCTTGCAGGTAATGCAGGTTCACTTTGAAGGCAAATTTGTCGTTGAACACCTTCGCATAGCGAAGGCCATAGGTTCCCATGCCATAAGTCCCCCCGGCAGTCGAGCTGGTCAATCCCTGCTTGACCATTACACTCAATCCCGGATACTCGAACGGGCTTTTGCTGTACATCAGCATGATGCCGTTAAATGCATTAGGTCCGTACAGGGCGGAAGCGGCACCGGGAATCAGCTCAACACTTTCCATATCGAGTTCTGCCGGACCATTGATTGAACCCAGGTTGGTATTGATGGTCGGGTCTGCCGTATCCATCCCGTCGACCAGCTGTACGAACCGCGAGTTAAACGGCGCGGCAAACCCGCGCGTATTGACCGAAGTAAGATTAATGCCTGAATTGGTCACCTGCACGCCCCTTAAATTAACAAGGGCATCATAAAAATCTGGTGCAGCTGCCTGTTCGATGGTTTGCAGGCTCATTTTCTCAATACTGACCGGTGATTTCAGGATTGGCTGCCTCAGACGCGATGCAGCCATCACCACTTCCTCACCAAGCATGGCTGCTTCCTTCAGGGCCAGATCAAGGGTTGTGTTTTCGTCATTTATCGTGATTTCTTCTGTCTGATATCCCAGATAGGAAAAAACAACGGTAATTGGCGGAGATTGCTTTACCCTCAGATCATATGTGCCATCGCTATTGGTCGTGGTTCCCGACGTGCTGCCTTTAACTG
>SBFL01000270.1 GCA_006227965.1 Bacteroidota bacterium
TGGACATGCTCAAAAAAGGCGGGACGGCTATTGACGCCGCCATAGCAGCAAATGCAGCCCTGGGGCTGATGGAGCCAACGGGTTGTGGCATAGGAGGGGATCTTTTTGCCATCGTATGGGATGCAAAAACAAAAAAGCTTTACGGGCTGAATGCAAGTGGCCGGTCCCCCATGGGACTGACGCTGGAGGAATTCGAAAAACGAGGCCTCGATAAGATACCTGCCCTTGGCCCGCTTCCCGTTAGCGTGCCCGGAGCTGTGGATGGCTGGTTCGAACTTCATGGAAAATTTGGCTCACTCCCCATGGAGGAATTACTGGCGCCGGCAATCAGCTATGCAGAAAAAGGTTTTCCGTTAACACAATTAATCGCATGGTACATGTCGAATTCTGTTCCCCGTTACGAAAGCCTGGGTTTTCCGAATATCCGGGAAACCTATATCGAACAGAATGGAGGGAAGCTGCCCGGTGAGGGTGATATCTACAAAAACCCGTATTTAGCCAACACCTATCGGAAAATCGCAGCGGGTGGCAGGGATGCATTTTACAGAGGGGACATTGGCCGGACAATTGCCGAATTTATAAAGTCCCAGGGGGGATATCTCGCTTTTTCTGATTTTCAGGAGCATCGCTCCCAATGGGTCACCCCTGTATCGGTAAACTACCGAGGGTATGAGGTGTGGGAACTGCCCCCCAACGGGCAGGGTATTGCAGCTTTGCAAATGCTGCAAATCCTCGAAGGCTATGATTTTTCAGATGTCCCCTTCGGGAGCGCCCAGCACCTTCATCTTTTCACAGAGGCGAAGAAACTGGCCTTTGAGGACCGCGCTAAGTATTATGCGGACCCCGACTTTGTAAAGATTCCCGTGGAGATACTGCTCTCGGATGATTATGCCGCCAAAAGAAGATCCATGATAGGTGAAAGGGCCGGCAGGTATGAAGCGGGTCAGATCAGCGCCGGAGAGACCATCTACATGACAGCCGCCGATCAGTACGGAAACATGATTTCCCTGATTCAGAGCAATTACAGGGGGATGGGGTCCGGGATGGTCCCCCCCGGGCTCGGGTTCATGTTGCAGGACCGTGGAGAATTATTTAGCCTTAAAGAAGGCCAGGCCAACACCTATGCGCCGGGTAAAAGGCCCTTCCATACCATTATACCGGCCTTTATCACAAAAGATGGCAACCCCTGGATTAGCTTTGGTGTCATGGGGGGCGATTTTCAGCCACAGGGCCATGCGCAGATCGTCATGAACCTCATCGATTTTGGAATGAACCTCCAGGAAGCAGGAGATGCTCCCAGGTGGGACCATACCGGAGGATCTACCCCAACCGGGGAGAACAGGGGAAACGGGGCAGTACGGGTCGAGTCCGGCATACCATATGAAACGATCCGGGGCCTAATGGACAAAGGACACCAGGTACGCTATGCAAGAGGTGCCTACGGAGGATACCAGGCCGTTCTTTGGGATGCCGTAAACAAGTCCTATCGCGGTGCTTCGGAGAGCAGGAAAGATGGGCAGGCCGCAGGTTATTAGGGCGTCAGATTTACTTTGTCGCTGATGTGTTTTAATCCCGTCGATCTCTTTTTATTCTGCTGATTGATTTTTGCGGGATTTCCCCATAACTTGATTTTAGGGGTGGGAGGGGCCCTAATCCCCCATTTGCAGAAAACTTTGTTCCTCCTCAGTGATTTTCAGTCCTGCAGATCCCTTTTTAGGGGCGCGAAAAGATCGTTTTTCAAATCCTTACCCTCCGGTTTCCTAAATCCGGCAGAAGCCCCTAGCTTTGCAGGGCTAGTTTCCCTCCTATGCCCAGAGTTTCATCAGAACAATTAGGCACAAGGCCCATTGGCCAGTTGTTGATTCAACAGGCTGTGCCCGCGTCTATCGGGATCCTGGTGATGAGCCTGAACATCCTGGTGGATACCATCTTTGTGGGGAATTGGATCGGTTCCATCGCCATTGCGGCTATCAACGTCGTCCTACCGGTATCCTTCTTTATAGCCGCGCTTGGAATGGCCATAGGAATAGGGGGTAGCAGCATTGTGTCCAGAGCTCTGGGAGCTGAAAAAAAAGAGAAGGCCCTCAGGACCTTCGGCAACCAAATCACCCTCACACTTCTGGTTACGTGTTCGATGGTGGCTCTCGGATTATATTTTGTGGACAGCCTCATTCCCGCTTTCGGCGGCAAAGGCGCCATATTCGACCCGGCCAAAATTTACTATACCATTGTCCTCTACGGAGTTCCTTTCCTCGCCCTTTGCATGATGGGGAACACCGTCATCCGGGCAGAGGGGAAACCCAGGTTCGCGATGATTGCCATGATCATCCCCTCTGTGGGAAACCTGCTGATGGACTATCTCTTTATTTATGTCTTTGACTGGGGAATGCACGGAGCCGCATGGGCTACCACAGGCGGCTACCTGCTGTGTTTCGGATACATTTTCTGGTTCTTTTTGTCCCCTAATTCCGAATTGAAAATCACCTGGCACCACTTCGGGCTGAACAGGTACCTGCTTAAGGAAATAGGAGCTTTAGGCTTTGTGACCCTGTCAAGGCAGGCAGTCACTTCTATAACCTACCTGTTAATGAACAACATCCTTTTTGACCTCGGGGGAGAATCCATGGTGGCCGTATACGCCATCATCGGCAGGATGCTGATGTTTGCCCTCTTTCCGGTCTTGGGGGTAACACAGGGGTTTCTTCCCATTGCAGGCTACAATTACGGGGCACATAAATACGATCGGGTACGGGAATCTATTTATACGGCCATTAAATACGCAGCCCTTGTAGCCACTGCCGTGTTTGTTATGCTCATGGTCTTTCCTGCGGAAATTGCCGGTCTTTTTCTAAGCGATCGTCCGGATATCAGTGCCGCGGAACTCACCATCAACGCCTTTGTCCTGGACCATACCCCTTCGGCAATGCGCTGGGTATTCGCCGCCACCCCAATCATCGCCATACAACTGATTGGGGCTGCCTATTTTCAGGCGATTGGGAAGGCTGTTCCAGCCCTGCTGCTAACCCTTACCAGGCAAGGATTCTTTTTCATCCCCCTGATCCTTACCCTTCCCTATTTTCTCGGAGAATTGGGCGTCTGGTGTTCCTTTGCCATCGCAGATGTCTTATCAACACTCGTAACCGGATATTATTTGAAAAAAGAGATCGACAAAGAACTCACCGTCGCCTCCAGGTAATGAAAGTATGTGTTGGGCGCTTTGTTCTTTCTTTCCCTATTTGAGGGTAAATTACTCTTTTTCCTTCCCGATAATCTGAAGTACTTCCCTGACCGGTAGGGCCTCAGCTTGATACCCCTTGAAGCCCTTCATATCCCGGGCAGCGAACAGGGCATTCCAAATCGCCTCTTCTGTAGCTTCAACCGCAGCGAGGAACAAAGGGGACATGAAATCGTTGTGAACTGTCGCACCCCCTGACAACAGCCCTTCCGGAGTGTGCTTTACCCTGTTTTCCTCGGCCGTGGAAACCGCAATAACGTAATCTCCGCTTCCATTGGAGGCAATTCCACCCGTTCGGGCCAGTCCTAGCATACATCGTTTCGCCAGTCGTTTGAGATTGCGGGCGTTAAGTGGGGCATCCGTGATCACCACCATCATACAGGATCCGTCCGTATCTCTTTTATAGCTTTCCGGGACACCGCCCAGTTCGCGGGCCAGGTTAAAACCATTCAAGGTAAGGACTCCCCCGAAATTGGCCTGTACAAGGACTCCAACTGTAAATTCGCCTTGTTTTTTTGGAACTTTTCGGGAAGCGGTTCCGATGCCTCCCTTATACCCAAAGGCCATCGTACCCGTGCCGGCCCCGACATTTCCTTCCTCCACGGGGCCGGATGTTGCATTTACAATGGCCTGTAAAACATCTGCCTGGGCCACATGCTGTCCCCGGATGTCATTAAGGTGGCCATCGTTGGTCTCCCCCACTACCGCATTTACTGAACCAACTTCCTCATTGCCGGGTTGTTTCAGTGTATAACTGATCAGGGCATCCATGGCAACGGGTACACTCAGGGTATTGGTTAAAACGATGGGGGTTTCGATATTTCCCAATTCCGCTACCTGGCTGTAACCTGCGAGTTTCCCAAATCCGTTACCGATATAAATGGCCGCCGGGACTTTCTCCTGGAAAAGGTTGCCGGCATGCGGTAAAATGGCGGTGACCCCTGTACGGACAGAATCTCCGGAAATAAGGGTCACCTGCCCGACACGCACTCCTGGGACATCGGTAATTGCGTTACCGGGTCCGGTGGAGAGGACCCCCAGTTCAATCCCATATTCACGGATCCGTTGATTCTGACTCAGGTTTTCCTGCATAAACATCATAGTTGCGAGAAAAAACAGATAAAAGACACGCATGGGCATGGGCTTCTTCCCCCAAGATAGCAAAAAGTTGCAGAGAAAGTGCGGGGAGATTGCAGCGTTACTTAATATCTTGGCAGTGGGGAGGGGGGCTCCCCTACATTTTGTTATTCCGAACAAAAAGCCTGAGATAGAACAGAACCAGCAGCATCAGCCAACCAATGGGATAGGGAAGGATCAATACCGCCCAGCCACTGGCCAGATCACTTTCGCCCCCAAAGCCTCCCAGGACTGAGAGGGTCCAAAGCGCCAAAACGCCCAGCAGGATCAAAATAGCAGCGATCCTGTACCATTTTTGATGCGGGTCGCCGAATAAATGACTGACAGCGGCAAGCAGAACACTCCCTGCCAGGATCAGAACACTGCCTTCCAGCGGATCCAGTGTGCCCAGCAGAAACAAGACCACCCCAAGGATAAACCCGGCCTGTAGCCATCTTCTTTTCTTCGCTTTTGCGTCCATTTTATACTCACAACGGCCCTGGTCTATTCGGATGCAGGCACAACAGCCACTGCTTCAATTTCAATGAGCCACTCCGACAGGGCCAGGGCTTCCACTCCAACCAGGGTGCTCGCAGGCATGTCAGAATCCCCGAGTAACTCCTTGCGTACTTTCCGGAAGGAAGCAAGGGTTTGGGGGCCGTAATCCACAATATAGGTGTTCATTTTAACCACATCCGTCATGGTGGCTCCCGCTTTCCCGAGGACTTCCTCCAGATTTGACAACGCAGCCCTCATCTGGGATTCCAGGTCTTTTCCTGCCCCCACCTGCCCGGAAATATAAACAGTCTTCAGACTCCCTGATTGAATCACAACAGCTTCAGAATACCCGTCATGTGTGTCGATAAAGGCCTTCCTGAAAACGGGGCCGTCTTTGGATGGGGGTTTCCCCTCCTCACAGGAAGCCAGACAAATAATAAGAAGGCAGGGGACCCATAAAATATGGGCGTACAAGGTTTTCATAAAAGATAGGGTTAATTGCTTTTAATAAGGTACGAAATTTATTGGCTTCGAAGGGGTTAATTAGAGGATGCCTCTACTGACGATCCGCTGATTCACGGACAGAACGCAAATGGATTAACGGGGGTTTCCCATTCACTTCATTTTTGGTACATTTAAGACTGACTAATTCGAAACACTACCGAAATGAGAAATTCTTTCCTGAAGGCAGGAGTATTTTTGCTTGCCCTGTGCCTGATGCCACTCAATGCAGAAAGTCAAAGAAGAAAAAAAACCAATGATCCAGACCTATACCCTGAGCAGCTTTATTCCTCCATGGAATACCGGCTTGTTGGCCCTT
>SBFL01000224.1 GCA_006227965.1 Bacteroidota bacterium
GAGAATGGGGACGGATCGAAGAAATAAGCCTTACCTATGTAATCGTCCGGATCTGGGACAAGAGGTGTCTGATCCTTCCCACCACCTACTTCATAGAAAAACCTTTTCAGAACTGCACCCGTACCACCAAGGAACTAATGGGCACTGTATTCCTGTATACGGATTATACCGTTCCATTTGACGCACTTAGGGAGGAATTACAGCGGATCGTCCGGGAGGCCAAACAGTGGAACGGGGAAGTTGCCAACATACAGGTGACGGACTCAAAGGCAGACTATGTGGAAGTCCGGGCCACGGTGAGTGCAGACGATTCGGTCAGGGCATGGGAGCTGAGAGTGCTTGTGCGGGAAAAACTCATTTCATTCCTTCAGAAGAACTATCCTGAGAGCATTGCCCATACACGGGTTCTCCTGAAACCGGAACAAAAGAACACCTGAGAGCACCATATGCCCAAACAATGCTTTTGAGGAAATTCTTATTGATGTTCTTAATTCTGGCTGCCGTGACTATCGGTAAGTCCCAGAACCCGGATCCTTCCTTTAGCGCGGAAGACCTGAAAATCTTTGGCGAACTGATGCGGGGTCTGGATTCGATCCCAGCAGGTCCCCTGGGGAAAACCACTATTGCTGTTGGGGAATTTTTTCTCGGGACCCCCTACGTTGCCAGTACGCTGGAGTCCGAAGGGCAGGAAAGGCTAGTGGTGAATCTGAGGGGTTTGGATTGCACCACATTTGTGGAAAATGTAGTTGTGATTGCCCGAATGAAATACGAGGGGCATGGGGATTGGGAGACCTACCTTAAAAACCTCGAACTGATCCGATACCGGGAAGGCCGGCTTCTCGGCTATCCATCCCGCCTGCATTACTTCACAGACTGGATCAGGGATAACGAGGGAAAAGGGTTGGTCAGGGATATTACCCGGGAGATAGGTGGAGTGGCAGTGGTCAAAGAACTCAATTTTATGGGGACACACCCGGAACGCTACCCTGCCCTTGGCACAAAAAGTCACCTGGAGCAGGTGAGGGCCATTGAAGCAAACCTGTCTGCTATGCCGCTATTCGTCCTGCCAACTGAAGAGGTGGTACGGCGGGAAGAATTGCTCAGGGATGGGGATATCATTGCCCTCGCCACAGATATTAAGGGGCTGGATGTAACGCACACCGGGATTGCTCTAACCGGCACGGATGGGCGCATTCACTTACTGCATGCCTCGACAGATGGAGCTGTTACCATAACCGAAGAACCCCTGTCTGACTATCTAAAGAAGATCAGCCGAAACGCAGGTCTTATTGTGGTCCGCCCACTGGAACCGGGGCGCTGAAGAAATGAAGCAACTGAGACGGCCATGACTTTTATCGAAACTGCATTTTCCGAAACTGACCCCTGGATGCTGCTCTTGCTTGCATTGCTCGGGTTTGTTGCTTTTGTATTCTCAACCGTCGCAGGGGGTGGTGGGGCCATGCTCATGGTGCCCCTGGTCAATTCTTTCCTGGGGGCCCAATATACCGCCCCGGTGGTCAATTTGGGGAATTTCATAGGCAGGCCCTCAAGACTTATACTCTACTGGAAGCATATCCGCTGGAAACTCTGTGCCTACTACGCCCTGCCAGCGATGGCGGGTGCCTGGACGGGCGCATGGCTATTTGAAAACCTGAGACTCCCGGTGTTGCAATTGCTGATAGGCCTTTTTCTGGTCAGCACCCTCTTTCAGTTCAGGTTTGGACAACGTGAGCGGTCCTTTGAGATGCCTGATATTTGGTTTGCTCCCCTGGGGTTTGTTGTTTCCTTCCTCGGCACCCTGGTTGGCGCCATGGGCCCTGTAATGAACCCCTTTTACCTGAATGCCGGACTTCAGAAGGAAGCCCTTGTTGGCACCAAAACTGCAAATTCCTTTTTCATGGGGTTGGCGCAACTTGGGGGATATACATTTTTCGGCCTCCTGCAAGGAGAATACTGGGGATATGGTATTGCTCTTGGGCTGGGCGCCATACTCGGAAACATTCTGGGCAAAAAACTGCTCGGCCAGATTTCCACCGGGGGCTTCCGTATCCTCCTGATTGTTTTTATGGTCCTCTCCGGGCTTATGATGATCTACGCTTCCCTGAAAAGTTTTTAAACCACAGCGCTTATTGGATTCCAAGGCAGTACCTGATCCCTCCCAATAGGTGCCTGCGGAAGATTGGCTCATCAAAGGAGGCCTCGGTATGCCCGATTCCCGTATAGAAGACACGGCTTCCTCCCAGGGAATGATACCAGGCTATCGGATGGTATGCCCCGTTGCTGCCTCCCTCATAGGTTGATTCATCGAGATTTATGAGCACGTTTATCCCAGGGTGGATATCCATGAAATTGTACCATTCGTCAAAATGGGACCAGCGCTCCGGCATATGGGACGTGGAAGTATGGGTAGGGTCGACTACCTGTAAGGTTGCCTGCTGCAGTTCGGGATGACTTTCAAAATAGGCACCGACCAGTTCCCCGTACCAGGGCCAGTCGTATTCTGTGTCTGTGGCTGCATGGATCCCCATAAAATGACCCCCTCCTTCAATGAATTGCCGGAACGATGCTTCCTGGGCAGGACCAAGGACATCCCCGGTAGTACTCAGAAAGATCACCAGCTCGTATAGTGAAAGGGTGTCTGGGTTAAACTGGAGGGAATCCTCAGTGTGGTCCAGGGAGAACATTTCCTCCTTAGAAAGTTCCCGAAGGGTGGCCACCCCTTTCTCAATTGATTGATGCCGGTGCCCGTTGGTTTTTGTAAATACCAGGATTCGCCGGTCCCCATCGGGGTTTCCTACTTCCTGGGCAGGAGAGGGTGCGGAAATGACCAGGAAGGAGAGTATTCCCAGCAGGGACTTATAAAGCGTTGTCATTTTTAGGGTTCTTTTCCTGTTCAATTTTAAATCGGGTTTACCTGGTCAGGACCCTTGCTGGGCGAGGGAAAGGAGGTATTGCTTGGGGGTGGTGTCGTATTTCTTCTTAAATGCGGCAATGAAATGACTGGCAGTGCTGTACCCCACTTTCAAGCCCACCTCATTTACATTGTGTTTGCCGGTTTCCAAGAGTTTTCTGGCCATTTCCATTTTGTAGTCAAATAGAAAGCTGAAAACCGAATCTCCATAGATTTGTTTGAAACCCTCCTTGAGTTTTTTAAGGCTGAGCCCGATTTCGGCAGCCAGTTCGGGAAGCGTTGGGGGCTCTGCCATGCGCTCGATTACAATTTCCTTTGCCTGCCTGATCCGTTGTACGTTTTCCTCATCCATCAGGAAAGGGCACTGTTCCGTTTGTGCCTCGGAATTCCTGTTGAAATAAAGGGAGAGTAATTCATAGATTTTGCCCTTGCAGTACAAGGTGCGGACTGTTGGATAAATCTGCTCGTTCCATAGCTGGCTCAGGATAATTGAAAGGGTTGGGGTTAGCGGGTTTTGCTGATAGTATTTCTTATCCTTGTTTTCCGGACTTAGGAAGGGGATGTAGGAGGCTTCAGTGGTAAAAAGGGAATGAAATTTCTGGATGCTCATCAGCACAGACAGGATTCGGGTATCCGGGCGGAGAACCACCTGCAGGGGCAGATCGGTTTCCGGATTGTACAGCAGCAGTGAGGAGTCCCTTGGCAGGTCTATCACATAATGGCCCCCATGGTAGATAAATTGCACATGTCCCTTAAGGCAGAAGTGAAATTGTATGAAACGTTTGTGAGCAGGGCGTTCGATCCTGATGGGATTTTGGGATTCGGAAGAAGCCTTGAGAAGTATGAAATCAGATTCGATCGACAATTCCCCGAAAGAACCTTCAGCGACATTTTTTTTAGTACTGTCCACCATAAAACCAACTGATTAATTTAGAACGATTCTAAATTGTTGAACTCCTGAAGCCCAATGATACTACAAAAGTATGGAATTTAGGAACAGATACCTTGTGAAGGCTTTGGTTTTCTCCCTCAGCGGTATTTTAAGAACTTACAGCGTTATTTTTGCCAAAACATTCCTTATATTTTTGCCCTGCGGCAACGGGCTTATGAAGAAATACCACATTTCAAAACACCATCGCTTTATTACGGTGGGTCTCAGCTACCAGAAAGCGGATGCTGTGCTCAGGGGTAAATTTGCCCTGGAAAAGACCGCGGCCGATACGCTGCTGGACCAGGCCCGGGAAGAAGGGATCGACGGGTTGTTGGTGACCAGTACCTGCAACCGGACGGAATTGCATGGTTTCGCTTCTGCCCCCCAGCATTTGATTCGATTGCTGTGCCACCATACCCAGGGCACAGAAGCGGAATTTGAAGCTGTGGGTTATGTCTATCAGAACCATGAGGCCATCTCCCATCTGTTTCGGGTTGGGGCAGGGCTGGACAGCCAGATCCTTGGGGATTTTGAAATAATCAGCCAATTGAAAGCTGCTTTTTACCAGGCAAGGGAAAAAGGCCTGGCCAATGCTTTTCTCGAGCGGCTTGTGAATTCGGTCATACAGGCAAGCAAACGAATCAAGAACGAAACAGGGATTTCCTCAGGGGCTACTTCTGTGGCCTTTGCGGCCGTGCAGTACCTGCTGGCCAGGGTGCCGGAAATTGAAAATAGACGGATCTTGCTCTACGGTACCGGAAAGATCGGGCGAAATACCTGTGAAAACCTCGTCAAACATACCCGGAACCCGCATATTACGCTGATAAACCGGACGATGGACAAGGCCGAGGCGGTTGGCGGAAAATTCCAGTTAAAAGTTCGGCCCTTTGAAGAATTACAGCAGGCCATTGAGGAGTCGGATATCCTTATCGTCGCTACCGGCGCCATATCCCCTACGGTCAGACCTGAAATGATAAACCCCGGGTCCCGGCGCTGGATCCTGGATTTATCCATACCGATGAACGTGGGGCCCACAATCGGGCAGATGCCCGGGGTGACCTTGGTCCATCTGGACCAGCTTTCAAAAGTGACCGACAGCACACTGGAGGCACGGAAGCAGTATATACCTCAGGCTGAAGCTATTCTCGAGGAGGTCTGCTCAGACTTTAACCAGTGGTTGGAGAGCCGGCGGTTTGCACCCGTGATCAGGGCTCTGAAGGAGAAACTCGAGACAATGAAAAAAGAAGAGCTGGATTTTCAGTCGCGAAAAATAAACGGGTTCGACAAAGACCAGGCAGATAAGGTCTCCGACAGGATCATCCATAAGATTACCAGGCAGTTTGCGAATCATCTCAAAGATTCGGAGATTGACACAGAAGAAAGCCTTGAACTGATCCGCAAAGTATTCCAGTTAGAAATCGAAACTCCATGAGCATAAGGCTCCGTATAGGGACCCGGGACAGTGAATTGGCACTGTGGCAGGCCCGCACCGTGAAGGAACGCCTATCGGAAAGGGGAAATGAAGCCGAGTTGGTTCCGGTTAAATCCACGGGAGATCTGGTCCTGGACAAGCCCCTTTACGAGCTTGGGATTACGGGGATATTTACCAAAACCCTGGATATGGCCCTGTTGAAGGGAACCATTGATCTGGCAGTGCACTCTATGAAGGATGTGCCTACAGCCCTTCCTGCAGGCATCGTCCAGGCCGCTGTTTTAAAAAGGGCCAGCCCACTGGACATACTGGTCCACAAGGGGCTGGATTTTCTGAATGAGGAAGGGGTGGTAGCCACGGGCAGCCTGAGGAGAAAAGCCCAGTGGCTGAACCG
>SBFL01000394.1 GCA_006227965.1 Bacteroidota bacterium
ACAGGTTGCTTTGTCGATGTAACTCATGAGGTTGCCCCTTATGATCTTGCAAATGTCCTGGCCGCACCTCTCAGCCCGACGGTTTGTTTCGGGGATTCTTCAGGGGAACTAACAATAGAGGTCACCGGTTATACAGGGGCTTATGATTACGAGGTCTTTGTTTCAGACGGAACCCCGACCGGAATCGCCGGAAGCGGAGATACCGCAAACAATCCGTTGACAATTACCGGACTGTCCGGAGGAAACCACTTCGTTCGCATCACCCAGACGGCTGCTCCATTTTGTCAGGAGGACTCCAATGTGGTGACAATAGTTTCTCCAAATGCCCCTCTTGCCTCAGTCCTGCAACAGGTGGCAGATGTTGCCTGTACGAACGACCAGGGTGAAATACTTGTAACTCCGGCCGGCGGGTATGCCCCATATGACCTGTTGCTCACCAACACGACCACAGGGCAGTCCTATACGGCAACCGGGGTTGTTTCACGGGTATTTACCGGTCTTTCCGCCGGGGACTATACTCTTAGTGTTGCGGATGCAGAAGGATGCGTCTACAACGATGCTGTTACCCTGACGGAGCCCCTGCCCATTACAGGTGAGATCCGGGCCGTGCCCACAGCACTTTCCTGTTTCGGCGGTGACACGGCCATTGTAGAGGCCTTCAATGTAAGCGGTGGAGAAGGCAGCTATCTGTATGTTCTGAATTACTACGATGCCTCAGGCAGCACCATTGAGTTTAGCTCAGGCTTTCAGCCCAGCCCGGTCTTCGAGAACCTCGGTGCCGGCATCTACAGCATCACCATTACCGATGCCTGGAATTGTGACTTCGAAACGCCCCAGGTGGTCATCACTGAGCCGGACGAGGTAATCGCCTCCCTGGTCCAGAATACAGCCATGACCTGTACTACGGGTGCAGAACTCGTCCTTACAGCTTCAGGTGGAACTGCCCCCTATGAATACAGTACTGACGGGGTTGCCTTCTTCCCGATGTCTGGAGGAAACACCCATGTGTTTTCCGTAACCGATGGCTCCTATCAGTACTTTGTTCGTGATTCCCTTGGGTGTGAAGCTTCTGTCTCTAACCAGGTGACCATAGAACCTGTAGCGCCCCTGGTATTGAATTTGGACACCAGCGGAGCAATGCTGAATTGTAGCGGAGAAGCCACCGCCTCTATTAGTGCCACCGCCAGCGGTGCCCTTGGCGGTTACCAGTTTGAACTCTACGGGGATGCTGGCCTTACTAACCTGATTTCAGGGCCCCAGGCCGACGGCTCGTTTTACAATCTCGGCACAGGCAGTTACTGGGTTCGGGTTACTAGTGCAGATTGTGAAGAGGTTTCTTCCGAGGTCATCATAACAGAGCCCGCGCCCCTGCAGGTAGACCGGGAGGAGTTCACAGACCTTACCTGTTCCGGCCAGGACGATGGTACCATCACAGTGGAAGTATCCGGCGGAACAGGAGAGATCCTGTATGCGATCTCACCGAACCTCGATAAGTTTGACACTGTCAACGAATTTACAGGGCTGGCCCCGGGCACCTATGCTGTAATCGCCCAGGACCAGAGCGGATGTTTCCTGTACTTCCAGTTTTTCCTTGAAGAACCAGCTCCGATAGCGGTGACTGCTTCAGCTATGCCTGAAATTTGTACGGGAAGTGCCGATGGGGCTATTGATGTACAGATCAGCGGGGGAACCGCCCCGTATCGCACGTCTTTGAACTCTCCGGACGAGGCGGACTTTGTACAGGGCCAGACTGCTTTCACCGGTTTGTCCGCGGGCACTTATGTTATTTTCGTAAGGGATGCCCAGGATTGTGAGACAAGTGTAATCGTAGAGGTGGACCCGGGGGTTAACCTGAACGCCGAGGTTACCCCTATATACGAGTGTACGGACATCCTGCCTGAGAATTATCTGGAGGTGATCCTCGAGGATCCCACAATAGCTGACGAGGTCATGTATGCCCTGGATTCCACGGATCCGGCAGACATGCAGCTGGATGCAGACTTCAGGAGTCTGCCGCCCGGACCTCATTACCTGGCTGTTTCCCACACCAATGGTTGTTTAATAACCATCGATTTCGAAATCGCAGCCTTTGAACCCCTGGCTTTGACCCTGGAGATGCAGAACATTAATGAGATCACTGCAATAGCCACCGGAGGTCAGCCGGAGTATACCTTCTATTTCAACGGAGAGGACAATGGTTCGGACAACACCTATTACATCAACCAGACCGGCACCTACACGGTCCGGGTCGTGGATCAGAACGGGTGTATAGCCGAGGCAGAGATCTTCATGGAGTTTATCGATATAGAAATCCCCAATTTCTTCACCCCTAACGGGGATGGTTTGGGTGATTCTTGGATCCCTGAGAACCTGCAGGGCTTCCCGGAGATACTAATCAAAATTTATGATCGTTATGGTAGGGTAGTGGCCGAGGTAACTCAGGCGAACGCATGGGATGGAACCTATGACGGCAAAGAGCTCCCTACCGGAGATTACTGGTATGTAATCAAACTCAACGGGGAGAATGACGCCCGAGAATTCGTCGGACACTTCACCCTTTACCGTTAAAAAACAACCTATGCCCAAGATGCGCTTGAGATTTTTACCCCTATTGGCAATGATGTGGGTTTTAGGTTCCAGCGGGCAGGAGCTGAACTCGCCCCAGCTCTCCCAGTACCTGGCAGACAACCCTTTTGTGCTGGCGCCCACCTATGCCGGCATTGGTGATCATGTAAAAATCCGCCTTAACGGCCTAAGCCAGTGGGTCGGCATCAAAGACGCCCCACAGACCCAGTCCCTGGCTGCTGATGCGCGGATTGGCAACCGCTCCGGAGTTGGGGTTTTCCTGTACAATGACCGTAACGGGTATACCCGTCAGCAGGGGGCCCGGCTCAGTTTTGCGCACCATCTTACCCTGGACAAATATGAGGACGAATTTCTGTCTTTCGGAATCTCCTATAATTTCAACCAGTTCCGAATCGATGTGGAGGAATTCCAGAATGCCGGGGGGGAACCGTCTGTAACAGATGATCGCTCTACCAGCAACCACAACTTTGATGTGGGGGTTATGTACCGAAAAAACAAGTTCTATGTCAGCGTAAATGCTTCCAACCTTCTGGATAAAGACCTCACCGGCTTCAACCCCACCTTTGAACCCAACCAGCTGAGGAATTATTATGTCTACAGCGGAATCAGGTGGTCCAAAAACAAAAACAGCCGTCTTGAACTGGAGCCCTCCATACTGTACAAAATCTTCGAGAGTGATGGGCGATCCGAAACAGACCTGAACATGAAGCTGCGTTTCTACGACTTTGAGGACTACTATTATACCGGGGTGAACTACCGGTTTTTGAATGACCAGATAGGACGGCCTCTGTATATCGCGCCATTCGTAGGCCTGAAAAAAAGTAATTTTTATTTCGCCTATTCCGTTCAGGTGATCCTGAACGACATACTTGCCTATAGTTACGGAACACACGTGATTACCGTGGGTGTTGACCTTTTCCAGGGCCTCAGCAACTGCCGCTGTACCTATTAGGCTCTCCTTTTGTGTGCCCTCCCGGCCTGGGTGTTCTTTTTTCTGCTAGTTTTGCACAAAATTGACTGTTTTGGGAAAGGTCCGGCTTGATAATATCCGTCTTTATGCGTTTCACGGATGCATGAAGGAAGAGGGGGTCATAGGTTCCGACTACCGCGTAGACCTTGAAGTAAGTGCGGACCTGAAAAGGGCTGCAGCATCTGACCGCCTTTCCGATACGGTTGATTACGTTCACCTGCACGCCATTATTCGCGAGGAGATGGGGGTTCGCAGCAAGCTTCTCGAATCAGTGGCAGCCCGTATCCTGGACAGGATCTTTCAGGAGGTTCCCTCTGTGGAATCTGGAGAAATAGCCATCTCGAAGATAAACCCGCCAATAGGCGGTGATGTGCAGCAGGTCACCGTAATTCTCAGTAAAGAACGGTGAGAGATTTTTTCTGTAGCGGGAAAAAATAGTAAATTTGTCCCTGCTTAAAAGGCATCGTGGCCGAGTGGCTAGGCACAGCTCTGCAAAAGCTTGTACAGCGGTTCGAATCCGCTCGATGCCTCTGAGTGAAAAACCCTGGAAGATTTCCGGGGTTTTTTATTCCCGGATCAATTCAATGCCCTGTTCCAGGTTGAGCTGATCTTTTGGAAGAAACCCCTTAATAATCAATACGGCGCCGCAGATCACCAGAATCACTCCAAGGGCTTTCTTTACCCAGAAAATACGCTCCCGAGTAAGTTTTCTGCGCAACTGTTTAGCGAGCAAAATCTTAATAATATCAGTAGTCAGATAGGCTCCCAGCATGGTCGCAAAAAATGTAATGATCCGATTGGAGTCATTGTCCAGGCTGGGCCCAACAATGATTATGACTCCAAGCCAGAAGACCAGGACTCCGATATTGATGAAGTTCAGCAAAAACCCTTTTACGAAAAGGCCCAGGTAATCGCTTCCCTTTGTGACTATTCTCGGTTTCTTTTCCTTGAAATCAGAACGGAAGAATATGGTGAGCCCGTAAACCAGCAGAATTACCCCTCCAAACACATACAGTCCCGGTTGGTTGCTGAGGTTTTCAAGGAGTTGAAAGCTGCTGAAATAGGCAATTACCAGAAAAAAGATGTCAGCTACAACCACCCCCATATCAAGGGCAAACCCAGCCCGAAAACCCTTGGTGGCACTTGTTTCAAGAAGAACAAAGAACACGGGCCCAACCATGAAGCTAAGCAAGAAGCCTAGTGGGATCGCTGCCTGTATATCTTCAATCATTTTGCGCTACATCCTTTTAATGGTCCCGCCAAAAACAGTTTTCTCATCCATCTTGGCCGGATCTCCGTATACGAGGACCTCGCCCCCGGCTTTTACCGTTGCCTTCACATAATCTGTGGCATTAATCTCCGCCTGTGAACCCGCGTTCACGTTGACGGTGCAGAAACCCGTTTCAAATGCCTTGCCCCGGTAAATTCCGCCCGTATTAATTTGAACGTCCTGATTTTTGGACCTGCCCTCGGCCGTTATAAGCCCGCCTGTGACGGCTTTTACTAGAAACTGGGTTACTTCCGCCCTTATCTGAATTTCTCCTCCTTCCTGGGCTTTGACTTCCAGAACCTCCTGTCTGATTGGCTCTTTGGAAATTATCCGCCCATCTTCATTGACGTCTATTACCGTCAGGGACTGGTTGTAATACAGATCGACAAAAGTCCGGTAGCCACTAAAGATCTTGGTTACTTTCATACGGATCTTGAGAATGCCGTCGCTGTTGACAACAGACACTTCCGAAGTGTTTGCTCCCTTGATAACTGCTTCGTTCCTGTCTCCCGGAATCAAATTGACAGAAATACCATCAAAAACCTTGAGCTCGGAAAATGCCTGAAGTTTTTCGGTAATGGCGGCGTCCTGGGCAACCGCAGTATCAGATGCGGTCCAGAAATACAAGATCCATGAAATAAATACAATGCGTAACATACCGGGCGGCTTATGTATTTATGCTTTCCCCGCGAGAGAAAAGTCCAGATGTCGTTTTACCAGGTCGGTGTTTTTTACCATGACATTAACCTCGTCACCGAGTTGATACATCTTACCCCTTCTTTCCCCTACCAGGGCGTATTGTCTTTCATCAAAGGTATAATAATCATCCTTTAAATC
>SBFL01000288.1 GCA_006227965.1 Bacteroidota bacterium
TTTTATTCGCAAAAAGACCTGTAGGAAAGGCCGATGCCGCCACCTGGGAACTCGTTTCAAATCCCGTCCCGGAAGTTTCGGAAGGCGGCGTGCTCATCAGGCAGCACTATGTTTCCCTGGACCCTGCCATGCGCGGGTGGATGAACGAAGGGAAATCCTATATCGAGCCTATGCCCATTGGGTCTGTCATGCGGGCCGGATCCGTTGGAGAAGTGATCGCAGCCAAAAACCACCCCCATTTAAAAGAAGGTGATTTTGTGGTCGGAGGCGGGGGGGTGCAGCAATACGTGGCGACCGACGGAAAAGGCTTCCACAAGGTGGATCCACGCCTGGCCCCCCTGCCCACCTATCTGGGGGCCCTGGGGATGCCCGGGATGACGGCCTATTTTGGAATTCTCGAAGTGGGTAAAATTAAAACGGGTGATGTAGTGCTGATTTCAGGGGCTGCGGGGGCTGTGGGCAGCATTGCCGGACAGATCGCTAAAATAAAAGGATGCACGGTGATAGGCATTGCCGGAGGACCGGAAAAATGCCGCTATCTAACTGAAGAACTCGGGTTTGATGCCGCCATTGACTACAAGAATGAAAATGTCGGGCAGCGATTGAAGGAAACATGCCCAAAAGGCCTGGATGTCTATTTTGACAATGTGGGCGGGGAGATTTTGGACATTGCCCTTACCCGTTTGCGCAGGAATGCGCGGGTGGTCATTTGCGGGGCTATCTCCCAGTACAACAACAAGGCGGGCATCAAGGGCCCGCGCAATTACCTTTCCCTGTTGGTAAACCGGGCAACCATGCAGGGAATGGTAGTTTTTGACTGGGCAGACCGGTACGGGGAGGCCGCCATGGTCCTGGGCGGCTGGCTTGCTGCAGGCAAATTGAAAACCCGGGAAGCCATATATGAAGGGATCGAGAATTTTTCGGAAACCTTTGACCGGCTCTTTAGCGGTGAAAAACAGGGGAAACTGGTGCTGAAAATAATTTAGGATTAAATTTAAAACACAAGGGGTCCCGGGCAGGTCCGGGACCCTTCTAACCCTAAACACTCCCATATGAGACTTAAAGATAAAATAGCCATTGTCACCGGTGGAGCCCGGGGGATCGGACGCGCCGTTTGCGAGCTTTTTGCACATGAAGGGGCCACTGTAATCATCCTGGATTTGTTGCCGCAGGGGCGGGACGTTGCGAAGGGCATTAATACAAGTGGAGGGGCCGCAGAGTTCCATGTGGTTTCGGTAACTGACAGGGCCGCCGTTACCGACCTGTTCGCAAGGGTGCATCAGCAATACGGCCGGATCGATATCCTTATCAACAACGCCGGGATCACCCGAGACAGGACCCTGGAAAAGATGAGCGAGGCGGAATGGGATACCGTCATGGAGGTTAACCTGAAAGGGGTCTTCCTGTGCACCCAGGCGGTTATCCCCTATATGAAAGCCAACAAATATGGTCGGATCGTAAGCGCTGCCTCCAACGTGGGGCTGCGGGGTAATTTCGGGCAGACCAACTACGCGGCTACCAAGGCGGGGGTTATCGCCATGGCCAAAACCTGGACGGTTGAGCTGGGCAAACACGGAATTACGGCCAATGCAGTGGCCCCGGGGTTTACGATGACCGAAATGGTCAACCAAATCCCACAGGAGCACCTCGCCCGGATCAAGGCCGGTATACCCCTGGGAACCGTTGCCGACCCCATTGACATTGCCTATGGGTATTTGTACCTGGCCTCTGACGAGGCCCGATTTGTGTCAGGGATCTGTCTCACCATTGACGGGGGAATGTCCCGGTAATCCACACCCATGGCGAAACTTGAATTTGAAAACCTGAAAGCATTCCGGGCCCTGGAGGGAAAACCCATCCCCACCGGAGACTGGGTGTCCATAACCCAGGAAATGATCGATGATTTTGCCAAAGCCACCATGGATTTCCAGTGGATCCATGTGGATCCAGAAAAGGCAGCCAAACATTCCCCTTTTAAAAAGACGGTGGCCCATGGATTTATGTCCCTGGCGCTCCTTTCCCGAATGCTGGGGGATTGTGTGCGGGTCCACTCCGCAACAATGGGGGTGAATTACGGTCTTAACAAGGTCCGGTTTCCCAGCCCTGTCCTTGTGGATAGCCGCATCCGCCTTTCGGGCCGGGTTGGGGAAATAGAGGACTACCGGGAAAACGGCCTTAAAATTACCTGGCACTGCACTGTGGAAATCGAAGGGGCAGACAGGCCGGCCTGTATTGCTGAATTCATCAGCCTCATGTTTGAATAAGCTATATTCTTCAGATTTATCATAGGATATATTTTGTACCTTATGATTTTAAGCAACCAGCCGCCTTCGCCTATGACCCGCATTTTTGACCTCCTGGCCTACCAACAGGAAAAACACCCCCTGGAAAACTGCATCAATGCCCGACAGGAGGATGGGTCGTGGAGACCTTACAGTTCAAGGGAAATAGCAGAGACTGCGGAAAAAGCAGCTGCGGGCCTTTTAAAGCTGGGTCTAACAAAAGGAGACCGGGTGGCTCTGGTGTCATACAAGAACAGGCCCGAATGGCTCATTATGGATTTTGCGATCCAGATGGCAGGCATGGTCAGCGTTCCTTTATACCCCACCATCAGCATTGGGGAATACGAATACATCCTGAATGAAGCCGGGGTAAAGGCAGCTTTTTGCGGAGAAGGGGATCTGCATGAAAAGCTGGGGATAGCATGTAAAAACACCCCATCCCTGGATTACATCTTTACCTTTGACCGTCAGGCAAACCGGTCTTTTTGGGAAGACATCCTTGATCCCGGAGGGGTTGGGAAACTGCAAGAGATCAAACAGGGGATTACCGGAGAGGACCTGGTTACGATCATCTATACCTCCGGAACCACGGGAAATCCCAAGGGGGTGATGCTGAACCACAGCAATATCATGTACGCGGTTATTACCACTGCGGACCTTGTCCCTATAAGGCCCGGGGAAAAAACCATCAGTTTCCTTCCAATGTGCCACATATATGAAAGAGCTGTGTCTTTTGCTTACTATTACAGGGGGTATTCGGTGTACTATTGCGGCACAGACAACCTCAGCGGCCCGGAAGGCGACCTGGCATCCGTAAGGCCTGCCGGTTTCACGGCCGTGCCCAGGCTGCTCGAAAAGATCTATGAAGCCATTTATAACAAAGGGCTTGAATTGAAAGGCATTAAAAGGGCTCTGTTCTTCTGGTCCCTGTCACTAACGGATGACTTTAGCCTGGATAAAAAACGTACCCTTCCCGAGCGCCTGAAGTGGGCGCTTGCGGACCGCCTGATTTTCAGCAAATGGCGGGAAGCCCTGGGGGGAAATCTGAGGGTGGTCTTTACAGCTGCAGCTCCCTGCCCGGTTAAGATCCTGCGCCTATTTTGTGCTGCCGGCATACAAATCCGGGAAGGATATGGGCTTACAGAAACCGCCCCGACCCTGACCATGAACACCTATGAGCCCGGTGGGGCCATGCTGGGCACAGTGGGTTGTGTGGTAGAAGGGGTGGAACTGCTTATCGATGAAAGCGACGGGGCCTACGAGCCCGGGGAGGGAGAGATCCTGGCCCATGGCCCAAATGTCATGTCGGGTTACTACAAGAAGCCGGAAATAAACAAACAGGTGTTCCGCGAAATTGACGGAAAAACATGGTTTTGTACGGGAGACGTCGGGACCTTTGTCGAAGGCCCCGGCGGGCGTAAATTCTTGAAGATCACCGACCGGAAAAAAGAGCTGCTAAAGACCTCCGGCGGCAAATATGTGGCCCCGGCCCCAATAGAAAACCGGTTCCGGGAGGATTTCCTGGTGGAGCAGATCATGGTAGTTGGCGACAGGCGAAAATTCGTCTCTGCCCTCATAGTGCCGGCCGAAGAGGCCCTTAAGAGCTGGTGCCTCCACAAAGGACTGCAGTGGGGGCCCCTGGAGGAGATGGTGAAAAACGAAAAGGTGATCGCCAAATACCAGAAAATAATCGATCGGCTGAACCCGCAGTTTAGCCATATTGAACAAATCAAGAAGTTCAGGCTGGTCCCCCATCAATGGCTGCCCCTGCACCCAGATGGTTCCGAGGCTGAGCTGACCCCCACACTTAAGCTGAAAAGACGGGTGATCCAAAGGAAATTCGAGTGCGAGATTGATGAGATCTATGCCTGAACATATTGGACTGATGAAAACAACCGAGAAAAATTAAGGCCGGTAAAACATCCTTTAACAAGATCCCCATGCTGCAATTCCTCCGCCAAATCCGACACCGCCTTTTTGCTGAAAAGGGGATGAGCAGGCCTATCTCCCCAGTAGGCAGATACTTGCTGTATGCCCTCGGGGAAATAATGCTGGTAGTCATCGGAATCTTAATTGCGTTGCAGATCAATAACTGGAACGACAGCCGCCTGCAAGAAAAAGAAGCCAGGACATTATACCAGAATACCCGACAGCAACTTCTCGAAGACCGTCAGAATATCGAAGGGCAAATCTCCTACAACAACAAGAATATTAAAGAGTTCATCTATGCCACAGACCTCATCGGCCAGAATGATCGCAGCGGGCAAGACAGCCTCTGTGCCATAACCGGTAAGCTCGTGGATTATTCTGATTTTGACCGGCAGGGGAACATTTACGAAACCATTGTAAATAGTGGAGATGTCAGGTTATTGAAGAACGAGGAGATCAAAAAAAAGCTTCGCGCGCTGGAAGAGACCTATCTCTATATCAACCGTATGGAAACGATCCATTACGATGCCATAATGCAGATGGTCCCGGAGATATCTAGAATCGTGAATATTACATCGAAAGAAATCATCGATGAAGATGAGCTGTACCACCCAAGGTTTCAGAACCAGTTTGCATTATCGCTCCGAGTAATCAACGAGAAAGAACAGGTGTACTTCCGTGCCCTTGATGAGATAGATGTCCTGGTCTCCCTGATCGGGGAAGAACTAAAAGAATACTGACATGCTTCGGATTTTCAGACCATTCCGACAAAAATTGCTCTCGAATAACCCTTCCGGCGAGCCTGGCCGGGCAGGTCGAATCAGAACATACATGTACCTGTTGTATGCCGTGGGGGAAATAATGCTGGTCGTCATCGGGATCCTGGGGGCGCTGCAGGTAGACAACTGGAATGAAGACCGGAAAAAGCAGCAGCAGGCATCTGAATTCAGGGCAAAGCTCCGGGAGGGAGTCATTACCGATATGGAGAACATTCGAAACCGAATGGAGTTCTTTGAAATGGCGATTTCTTATGGCTACAAAGCCGAAGAAGAGCTGTCAGCAGGCCGGGCAAACGACACAGAATCCCGATGGCAGTTTCTTGTACAGGCTTTCCACGTGAGTCAGATATGGAATTTCAACCAGGTCACAGCCACCTATAACGAGGTGCAGAACCCTGAAATGCTCGGCTATCTGGGCACCCCGGTATTACTCAATGCACTGCAGCGGTACTATAACGAGTGGCCCCTGCAGCTTTCTGTACTCACTGGAGGCACCCAGGCCTACCGCGATTTTGTCCGCAGTATCATTTCCATGGAACTACAGCAATATCTCTGGGACCGCTGCTACGATATAGACGTGCTGGATGTTCAGAGTTTCCTTCCGTGTT
>SBFL01000329.1 GCA_006227965.1 Bacteroidota bacterium
GCGATTGCCATGTACATAGGCATCTTTGGCGGATGGATTGCCGGCGTTTTCGGTGGGTTCAGCTCAAGTGCGGATTTCGTGGAGGGCCTGCAGCTGGATTTTATCCCTTTCCACGTCACCTATTCGTTTATAAAATCCATTGTTTTTGCCTTTATAATTGCCACAATCCCATCCTACCATGGATACTATATGAAAGGGGGCGCCCTTGAAGTAGGCAAAGCCGCCACGATTTCCTTTGTATGGACCAGCGTGGCTATCATAATCCTGAACTATATCCTCACCCAATTAATGCTCGGCTAAGTATGATCGAAGTAACCGACCTGCAGAAATCATTTGACGGAGTCCCGGTCCTTAAGGGGATCAGCACCGTGTTCGAGCGGGGAAAGACCAATCTGATCATCGGGCAGAGCGGTTCCGGGAAAACGGTTTTCATGAAGTGCCTGTTGGGGCTCATTACTCCTGATAAAGGCAAGATCAGCTACGAGGGAAGGGTCTACTCCGAACTCAGCCCGGAGGAGCAGAGGGACCTTCGGCAGGAGATGGGGATGGTCTTTCAGGGAAGTGCGCTTTTTGACTCCATGACCGTGGAGGGGAACGTGATGTTTCCCCTTGACATGTTTACCAAACAATCACAGGCCGAAATGCAGGACCGGGTGGATTTTGTGCTGGAACGGGTCAACCTGTTGGATGCACACAAAAAATATCCCGCTGAGATTTCCGGGGGAATGCAGAAACGCGTGGCCATTGCCAGGGCCATCGTGATGAATCCGAAATACCTTTTTTGCGATGAGCCCAATTCCGGGCTGGACCCCAAAACGGCCATCATCATAGACAATCTCATTCAGGAAATTACCCGGGAATACAACATCACTACCGTGATCAATACCCACGACATGAATTCAGTAATGGAAATCGGGGAGAAAATCGTCTTCCTCCAGCACGGGGTAAAAGAATGGGAAGGGACCCATCAGGATATCTTCAAGACGGACAACAAGGCGGTAAGCAATTTTGTCTATTCCTCCGAACTGTTCAAAAAGGTGCGGCAGATGTATCTGGAAGAACGGGATTAACCCCCTGCTTCATAGACCCGGATCCGATCATTCTTCAACCGAATCTGTAGCCATTTAGTCAGCCGGGGCAGTGCATCCCTCCGGTCACGTCTTCGCGCATCGTCTTTCCAGCGAACCACGAACACCGGGATGGTATCCGTTTTGCTAAAATCCGTTTCCAGTGTATAGGCAAAAGACAACCCGGCCAAATCTTCATAACTAGCATGCGCCTCCGCGGAAATTGCTTCAAAGGCTTTCATGCTTTCCGCAAGGTTGCTCATCTGGGAAATTTCTTCCTCCAGGATGCGGATCCGTTCGTCCTTAGTGAGCAATTCTGCCTTTTTGGATTCATAGAGCTCGCTCACATACCGCAATTCATTTTCGCTGTCCGTACGCCCGCCCTGCACGACCTTGAGTTCTGTATCCTGCAATTCCGAAAACCGCTGCATCTGGGACTTCCATGTCTGAATGACATTGTCGGGGATTTGTTCATTACCCATACAAACCACTTCAATGGAGGAAATCCCGTCGCTTTGATACTCAATCTGGGTGAGGTTGTCCATATACCGGCCACCTTCTGAAAACTGGTACACGGCTATGGTTTCATTAACAAGGCGCTGTGCCTGGTTGCGGAACCTGGATTCTTTCCAAACATTGTAAAAGGTATACCCCGCAGGGACCATCACCAGGATGGCCACCAGGTAGGCGATCCGGGAGATAAACTGCCTTCTTTTGGAGTCTGCATAGCGAACCATGGGGAACCGCAGGATCTTCAATACCAGGAAGGTCGCCAGGGCAATGAAAATGGTGTTAATGGTAAACAGGTACAAAGCCCCCCAGGCGTATTCCCAGTTGCGGATCGCCAGTCCAAACCCGACCGTACAAAGGGGTGGCATAAGGGCTGTGGCAATCGCCACTCCGAAGATCACCGTGGCTATGGTACCTTTCTTGGCCCGGGCAATCACCAGGGCGAGGCCGCCGAAAAAGGCGATGAGCACATCCCGTATGTCCGGGGCCGTACGGGCCAGGAGCTCAGAGGACTCGTCCCGGATCGGGAAAAAATTGAAAAAAAGAAAGGCCGTGAGCACGCTCAATCCAACCATGATGGCAAAGTTCTTCAGGGAACGCCTAAGGGTAAAAATGTCATTGATGGCAATGGACATCCCGATACCCAGGATCGGGCCCATAAGGGGGGAAATAAGCATCGCTCCGATGACGACTGCGGTGGAATTTGCATTGAGACCCACCGAGGCGATGAAAATGGAACAGATAAGGATCCAGGCCGTATGCCCCTTGAACGAAATATCAGCTTCAATGGCTTCCCGTGTCGCCTGCTTGTCCGTCTCTCGCCGGATATTCAGCAAATCCCTGAGGAAGGAAGTGACACTGCCGAGCAGGCCCCTGAAATCCTTTTTTACCTCTTCACCCTTTTCCTTTGTTTCCTGATCGGCCTTATCCTGCGCTTCCTTTTCGATTTGCTTCTCCCGCCCATCCTCCGGGGTAAGTCCGTGCTGATCTGTTGGTTCCATAGTCCTAGATATAGTCTTCTCCGAATTCCTCCCTTACGCGGGATACCCATTGCTTAATATCCTGTTCCCTGGCTTTTGGCAGGATGAGAAGGGCTTTCCCGCTGTCCACCACGATATAGTCGCTGAGACCCTCGAGTATGGCTATTTTCCCCTTGGGAAGCCTTATGGTATTCCCTTTGCATCCATCCATCAGAATTCCTCCCTGCACTATGGCATTACCTGAAGGGTCTTTCTCCATCTTATCGAAGAGGGATCCCCAGGTCCCGAGGTCATTCCAGTCAAAACCGGCCGGCAATACAAAAACGGAATCCGACTGTTCCAAGATAGCATAATCTATGGAAATGTTCTCGGCTTTAGGGTAATTCTCCTCTATAAACAAAGCTTCTTTCGGGGTGTTAAATGCTTCGAGCCCTTTTTCGAAAAGACTGTACTGGGTCGGCTGGCAGGATTTGAACGCCTCAACGATTGCCGAAGCGCTCCACATGAAAATCCCGGCATTCCAAAGGAAGTTTCCCTGCCGGATAAAATCCCTGGCAGTTTCATAGTCCGGCTTTTCGCGAAATTGCTGTACTTTTTTTAAACCCTCTTTATCCTGTTCCTCCGGGTTGTATTCGATGTAGCCAAAACCGGTGTTCGGGAAACTGGGCTGTATTCCCAGGGTACACAAAACCGGAGCCTTGCTGCAGGCTTCAAAACTTTGGAGCACATCGGCCTCAAAGGCCGCTTCATCCTCGATCCAGTGATCACTGGGGGCTACCACCATCACCGCATCCGGATTCATTTTACGAATTTTCAAGGCTGCATATAGGATACAGGGAGCCGTATTGCGCATCGCAGGCTCGGCAACCACCTGGGAAGCATCAATCTGGGGCAGCTGTTCAAGTACCAGGTCATTGTACCGTGCATTGGTAAGTATCAGGATTTGACTGGGCGGTACAAAGCGGGAAAGACGCCCGAATGTTTTCTGGAGCAGGGAAACGCCAGCCCCCAGCATATCGTGAAATTGTTTCGGATATTCTGTGGTGCTGACAGGCCAGAAGCGGGATCCGACCCCTCCTGCCATGATTACTGCGTAATGGTTACTGTTCAAGGTTTAAGGTTCAAGGTTCAAGGTTCAAGGTTCAAGGTTAAAAGTTATAACCCTCATTGCAAACTGCCTACTGCCACTGCCAACTTCACATCCCCTCAGACAACCACTCCACTTCTGCCTGAGGCTGAAAAAGGTACAATTTTCCTGTATGGAGTTCCACACATTGATAGCGTTTTATTTTTTTCGGCCCCTTTCGGAAAATACGGCCGTTATACAATCGGAAGCAACTTCCTTCCGGCAATTCAAAAACGTATTGTTTTTCCATGGGCCTGGGATCATACTCCCGGAGTGCCAGGGAAAGGGCCGTATCCGTGCTGCTGCTGGCCCTTGGATTTTTGAAATGCCTGGCGAGCAACGGCAGCAACTGCGGTGGGAAAATCTCGGGTCTCAGGAAAGGGAGCATAAGGTGCTGGAAGGTGCGCTTCCATTCCGCCCCATGAGGTTTGATCCTCCTGCCAAACCGTTCAAACGCGAGCAAATGGGCAATCTCGTGTACCAGGGTGATCAGGAACCGATACTTGTTGGCCATGGCATTTACGGTGATCTGATGGCTCCCATCTGGCAGGGTGCGGTAATCCCCATGACGGGTGACCCGCTCATTGACAATCTTCAGATGTACCGCATAGGCACGGATCAACTCCATGCAGGGTGCAACTGCGCGTTCCGGTAAGTCGCGTTCGAGTACAGAACCCATAAAACAAAATTAGAAAAATAACCCAACCCTTTGCCAGGAGCTATTTCAGGGGGTGGAATTGCTGACCGGCAACACCTTGCCATTAAAGAAATTTTGGCCGGTCTGAGAGAAATCCATGATGAAAGAAGCCATCTCGGCCGCAGTGACCGGAGCCTTATAGCCCGGGAAGGCCTCCTGAAGCATTTCGGTCTGTACGGCTCCCAGGGCAAGGGCATTGAAAGAGGGGCCGGTTTCCCTGAATTCTTCAGCCAGCAATTCAGCCAGGGTTATAACTGCCCCTTTGCTGGAACTGTAGGCAGACAGGCCGGGGAATTTTGCACTTCCCTGCACTCCTCCCATGGAACTGACCATCACCACGTGGGCATCCTTACCCATAAACGGGACAAGAGCCCTGCTTAGTCCGGCAACTCCGAAAACATTTACTTCATACACCGTGCGGAATTCAGAGACCGTCGTTTCTGCAAAGGGTTTGTTGAGCAGCAGACCCGCATTGTGGATTACGATGTCCACCCCTCCCCACTGCCGGCCAACCCAGCCCGCCACCTCTGCGATTTGTTCCGGGTCGGTAATGTCAAAAGGCCAGGCCGTGACCCCTTTCATTTTAAGTCCCTGAACCGGGCGGTCATTCCTTGACAATGCAAGTACTTCGTGCCCCGATACAGCAAACTGCCGGACCAGCTCAAATCCGATGCCACGGCTCGTTCCGGTAATGATGACCCTGCTCATTTATTTGAAGGTGATTTCTCGCCTGTCTGCATTGGCGATCCCACTGATAGCGGGGATCATGCGGTTGACAAGGTTTGCCATATGACCGAAATCCATTCGGGATGCTTCATCCCCGGGCTGATGGTAAAAGGCGTAGTTCTCAAAATCAAAAGTGGAAAACGTGTGTGAGGGAACTTTGAACTCCTCGTAAAAAGCGTAGTTATCCGACCGCTGGAAAAGATTGTATTCGCTGGCCGTGGGCAGATAACCCACCAGGTCTTCCCCCCCGTACTTGTTACAAATCTCGGCGAGGTTGGATTTATTGTACCCGGTCAGGTACATGAGGTAGGATTTCCCCATAGGGACCCCGGTCATTTCGAAGTTCAGCATGGCATAAAGGTCCATCTCCTGCTCCTTAAGGACTCTGGCAAGGTGTTTCGAACCGAGCAACCCTCGCTCTTCCGCGCTGAAAAGTGCAAAGATCAGGCTTCGCCTGGGAGCATTCGCTCCGAA
>SBFL01000144.1 GCA_006227965.1 Bacteroidota bacterium
TATATAGCTTAATTACTTGTATAAAAGTATTTTAATGAATATAAAAAAGATGTGAAGGAATTTGTAAGCCGGGGTACTAGAGCCACCCCTTTTTCTTAAAATAGATGATCATCACAATGAAGATTAACAGCATTAGCCCAAGGACTCCATAGTACCCGTATTCCCATTCCAGTTCGGGCATATGCCTGAAGTTCATCCCGTAAATACCGGCCAGAAATGTCAGGGGAATGAAAATTGAAGCCATAATGGTGAGTACTTTCATGACCTCATTCATCTTGTTGCTTACATTGCTCATGTAGATCTCCATCAGGCCGAATGCCATTTCCCTTTGGATATGGAGGGTTTCGTTGATTTCAATGGTGTGGTCGTGTATATCCCTCAGGAATATTCGGGTATCCTTTGAAATGAGCGGGGACTCCGTTTCGATCAGGCGGGTTACTAATTCCCGGACAGGTGCCATCCAGCCGCGTATTTTGACCACGTCTTTCCTCAACTGCTGTATTCTATAGAGCGTATCGGGGTGGGGGTCCCGGTAGACTTCAATTTCAAGGCTGTCCAGCTGGGCAGAAAGGGCGTCGAGGACCAGGAAATAATGGTCGACGATGGCGTCGATCAAAGCAAAAAACAAATAGTCGGCCCCCCGGGTGCGAATCCTCCCGGAATGCTGTTCGATCCGGTTACGTATCCCGTCGAAAACATCTGCCTCGACTTCCTGATACAGAAAAACCTGACCGGGTCTCAGTACGATAGCGATGTGTTCTTTGAGGATCTTTCCCTCCCCGTTCGGATTGAGCATTTTGAGGACAATGAAAATATAATCCTCGTATTCATCGACTTTCGGCCGTCCTTCGGTGTTGACTATATCTTCTACCACCAGGGAACTCATGCCGCTGGCATTTCCGATTTCAACCATCCGGGGTTCATCGCTCAACCCGGTGACGTTAATCCACTGGGTTTTACCCTGGGCGGGCGGATTGCTCAGGGATGCCATGGCGTCCACTGTGCTTTTGACCAGGTCGTCCTGGTCATAGACCAATGAAGTCACTTTGGTCACCACGCCTTCCCGGCTGCCCAGATAGGTTACCGTTCCGGGGGCCTTTCCCAGTTTCCGACCCCGCTGGCTTTTGGGAGGGGTACTGCTAATTCTCAGAAGATTGGAAACAAGGTTTCGACGTTTTCTCATAAGGTTTAAATTACAAACTTTCAGGCATCTATAGCGAATTGAACATCGAATAATTGCAGCCCGGATGCCGGTGCGATTTCTTTCAGGTCGACAGGATGACCCGTTTTAAGTGATTTATCGATCTCTCTTTCAGTTAATTCACCGCGGCCCAGGGCTACAAGTGCGGCCATCATCCGCCGGACCTGGTACCTTCCAAAACCGCGGCCGGTCACAGACAGGCAATAGCTTACCTCCGGAAAAAAGGAGGCGTAAAAATCCCTGTTTTGCCGGATACAGCATTCAGAGACGCTTCGTCTTGTAAGGGCGTCTTTTGAGGGACTTCCCGTAAAGGCCTTAAAGTCGTGCTCCCCTTCAAAAAGGGCGGCCCCTCCTTCCATCGCCTTCAGGTCCAGTTCTCCCGGGAAATATCCAAGAAATGGAGCACAGAAGGGATGGGGTTTTTCTCCAAAAACGAAGTAATACCGGTAGACCTTCCCACTGCAGTCCCGGATTGCATTGAATTCCAGGGGTACTCTCTCAACAGTGCACAACCGGATATCCTGTGGAAGGTTTCTGTTCATATCCTCGAGGAATACTTTCTCAGACGCAAGGGGAGCCCCTGTTAACAAGAGCTGCAGCGCAAAGTTCTGAGCGGATACCCTGGCATCGGTCCTGCCAGCTCCTAGCAGGCTTATCTTGCGGGCCGGCAACACGAAGCGAAGCGTTTTCCGCAGCATTTCCTCCACGGTTTTAGCGCCGGGTTGTCGCTGCCAGCCGCTAAAACGGAATCCTAAAAATTCAATTTTCAGCAGGTACTGGTGCTTCTCGCGCATGTGATGGATGTTTTTCAGGAAAAATCAATGTAAATTTAAGCAACCGTTTAACAAATGATGCAGAACTCACTCATATTGGCGTAACCCCTCACTCCATGCCGACAGCTGCCAGCAAGACGAGAATGACCATAGTGGATGCCCTTCGGGGGTTTTCCCTTGCCGGGATAGTCATCGTCCACATGGTGGAAAACTATGTGGGGGGTCCCGCGCCCGAGGAGTTCATGCAGGCTACCAACCAGGGCATCCCCGACCAAATTGTGAACATCTTCACCTTCATTTTTCTGAGAGGTAAATTCTTTGCGCTTTTCTCCTTTCTCTTCGGGCTAAGCTTCTTTATCCAGATGGATTCCGCAGCCAGGCGCGGTCAGGATTTCAGGGGGCGGTTCTTATGGCGCCTTTGCCTTCTTTTGGCTATAGGATATCTGCACCACCTGTTTTACCGGGGGGATATCCTTACGATCTATGCCCTGGTGGGTATGGCACTTATCCCGTTTTACCGGATCCGTTCCAACTGGATACTCCTGCTTGCAGGCCTGATTTTTATAGGGTTGCCCCGTTTTCTGCTTTACGCCTTGGGTGCGGGTGACGGCCTGTTACTTGAGAACGCCATAGACCCGGCAAGTCCAGATAATGTGCAATACCTGCGGGCGCTGGAATCCGGCACCTTGTTCGAAGTCTGGAAAAGCAACAGCTTTTCCGGCCACCTGATGAAGGCAGAATTTCAAATCGGTGTGGGGGGGCGAGCCTACCTTACCTTTGCCTTTTTCCTGCTCGGGCTTCTCATGGGCCGGATCGGGTATTTCAGGACGTATCCTGAATACCTGAAGCTAACCCGAAAGGCCCTTTGGATTTCCCTGGGAACCTTTATTATCGGCACCCTCCTGGTGGTAGTCTTCTTTATGAAATTGGGCCCGGAACCCGACTTTAATACCTGGTGGGCCATGGCAGGGCTAACTGCTTTCGATATCTCCAACCTGGGGATGACCGGAATGATCCTTGCCGGTTTCGTTCTGCTCTACCAGCGCTCCCGGGCCGGACAACTCCTGAACCGGTTTGCCCCCTATGGGAGGATGGCCCTGACCAATTACATTCTTCAGACCCTCCTGGGCACCCTTATTTTCTACGGGTGGGGCTTCGGGTATCTAGGGTCTGTCCCGAATCGCTATGCCTTTTTAATGGCGCTGGGGATCATAGCACTTCAGTTACAAGTTAGCAGGTGGTGGCTCAAAAAGTACTACTACGGGCCCCTGGAATGGGTTTGGCGCTCCCTGACCTATTTTCGCCCCTATCCGTTGAAGCGCTCCCCATAGGCCGGTTTGTCGCTTCCCGATCCAGCCCTTCACAACAACATTTCCCATGTTTACAACATTGGTGGTCGTTAGTCGATTTTCCTGAAATAAGGTTTAGAGGGCTCCGTTTTTAAATGCAGATAAACGCCCCCGAATCCTTGACCCACAAAAAAAAGACCCTTTCACCGAGCCGGATTTCGTTTTGGAAGGCCTGTTATTATACCACGATCTCACTCCTTCCAATCCTGATCGTCCTTAATTTTTACGGCCTGTACAGCAACCGGTTTTATTTGCTGAAGATAGACAACTATATCTTCCCGCTGGTAAGTGTACTGCACTTTGTGTTTCTATACGTGATGCAATTCAAGATACGGGAACAGAAATGCCCGGACCCGGTGATGCAGCATGTGGAATATGGAATGTACGCCGCTTTGATGATCTATCTGTTTAAGTGCGTCGACACCCTGTATATCCTGATGAGCTACGACGACTATAAAGCCTACCTCATCCCGGACACTTTTCTGCCGATGGGGGTAACCATCTTTCTGCTGCAGGGATTGCTGGTGGTGCTGACCCTGTTCAGTTTCCTGCAGCGAAAATCCCTTATAGGATCCTACGATTTTGAACAAATCGATAAAAACATGAATTCCTGGCAATAGCAGGTTTTCTTATGTTGTGGTAAAAAAAACCCCCGAAAATTCGGGGGTTTTTTTGTCGGACAGCTACAGCCCGCTGATATAGCTTCCGTAGAGGTCCTTGAAGCGGAATCCTTCGGTAAACCTGCTTTTACTAAGTTTCTGGAATCCCTCCAGGCCCCAGAGGACCAATTCCTTCGCGAAGGGTACGGAGCCCTCGTCCAGGTCGGGCAGGTATTTGCGCACCAGGCCGTCCAGGGGTCTTATGCCGTCCAGCGCCCTCCTGTATGCTTCATCGGCAAGGTCATCGAGCAATTCAACGCCCTCGGATTCGAAAAACCAGGTGATGATCGGGTCGTAGGGTGTTTCGGCATCCTTGTGCTCCAGCTTCTTTATTTCAGGAAAATGTTTTGAAAAAAGGGTCTTAACACCTTCCTCTATCAGGATTTGGGCAACGCCTTCAGCACCTTCCTGCTCCCCTTCATAAACCAGCTCTATTTTACCGGTTATTGCAGGGATGACCCCCATAAAATCACTGAGACGTACGGTAGTTTCGGAACTACCAGTGCGAAGCATCCTCCGTTCCGCTGTACTGATCAGGTTTTCATAGGCGGTAATGCTCATACGTGCGCTCACCCCGCTCTTGCGATCCACAAAATCGCTTTTACGGGCTTCAAAGGAGATTTGTTCCAGCAAATCCCTCGCGATATCGGGGACAAAAACACCTTTCTGCTGAGCAGGATCCACAGAGGCTTCCTGAGCGGTAATGCGACGGGCCGTTTCCAGGTCCTCAGGATAATGTGTGAGTATCTGGGAACCGATCCTGTCTTTCAGGGGGGTTACAATACTGCCCCGGTTGGTATAATCCTCCGGGTTGGCTGTAAAGACAAACTGCACATCCAGGGGGAGGCGGACCTTGAACCCGCGTATTTGCACATCCCCTTCTTCCAGGATGTTGAACAGGGCCACTTGTATGCGCGACTGTAAATCGGGTAGTTCATTTATCACAAAAATACATCGGTTGGCCCTCGGGATCATCCCGAAATGGATAACACGGTCATCCGCGTAGGAGAGCTTCATGTTGGCGGCCTTAATCGGGTCCACGTCTCCAATGAGGTCGGCGACTGTAACATCCGGGGTCGCCAGCTTTTCGTAGAACCGCTCTGAGCGGTGCACCCAGGAAATTTCGGTCCGGTCTCCGTGTTTTTCCAGCATTTCAAGGCCAAAACGTGATATCGGATTCAAGGGATCGTCGTGGATTTCACTCCCTGCCACTTGGGGCATCCACGGATCGAGCAAGCCTACCATCAAACGGGCCAGACGGGTCTTTGCCTGCCCCCTCAACCCCAACAGGTTGATATGGTGACGGGAAAGCAGGGCCTGCTCCAACTGAGGGATCACGGAATTTTCGTAGCCCCAGACTCCTTCGAAAGAGGGTTTGCCCTCCCGGATGCGTTCAAGAAGGTTCCCCCGGATCTCATCCTTGATCGACCGGGACACGTATCCCGATTCCTTTAATTCACCAAGTGTTTTTATAGGTGGTATATTAACTTTGGTTTCGTTCATCTCTGTTCGCATCTTTATCCTCTGATTCGTTTTTTACGGTTCTGTTCATAATCCTCGAAAATCATTTCACCCAGGCCTTTTAAACCGGTAAA
>SBFL01000060.1 GCA_006227965.1 Bacteroidota bacterium
TTCTTACCTCCTGCTTTCACCCCTCCCTCCTACTTTCATTTCCGGGTCCGTCAGGGACCGGAATAGGTCACCCTGTATATGGCATCCCCAACGTCGTCGGAGATCAGCATGGAGCCGTCCTGCAGAAGTAAAATATCCACAGGCCTGCCAAAGGCTTCCTGGGAGGCCTCCTCCAGCCATCCATCTATAAAGGGTTCATAGCTGGTGGCCTCGTTGCCGTCCAGCGTTACCATGGTGATCCGGTATCCCACCTTGGAGGACCGGTTCCACGAGCCGTGTTCGGCGATAAAGACATGGCCCCTGTACTTTTCCGGGAACATGGCTCCCGTATAGAATTTGACCCCCAGGGGTGCCACATGGGCGCCCAGGTTCTGTACCGGGGGGACGAAATCCGAACAGGGGTGCTGATCCCCGAATTCCGGATCTGCAAGCGCGTTGCCGTGGCAGAAGGGGTACCCAAAATGCTGGCCCGTTTCACTGACCCGGTTCAGCTCACAGGGAGGGATATCATCACCCAACATATCCCGGCCATTATCTGTAAACCAGAGTTCCCCCGTTTCCGGGTGCCAGGTGAAGCCCACGGTATTCCGTACCCCGTTTGCGACGATTTCCCGGTTAGTGCCGTCCGGGTCCATGCGGGTAATAGAGGCATACCTGGGGTCTACCGTGGCGGAATCACATATGTTACAGGGAGCGCCAACCGGCACATAGAGCTTGTTGTCCGGCCCGAAGGCGATGTATTTCCAGCCGTGATGGAATTCGGTCGGATAGTCGTCATAGACCACCTCAGGGGTGGGTGGATTATCCAGTTGTTGTTCGATATCCGGATACCGCAGCATTCTGTTTACCTCCGCAACGTAAAGGGCCCCGTCGTGAAAGGCAACCCCATTGGGGACTACCAGAGTGGTATCCAGCAGGATCACCCGGTCTGCCCTGTAGTCGCCGTCAGTATCCTGTATTGCGTAGAGTTTGTTTGCCCTCCGGGTCCCCACGAACAGCGTCCCGTCGTCCCCCATGGTCATAGACCGGGCATTGTCCACCCCTTCTGCATAGAGCTCTATTTTGAATCCTTCCGGGAGGCTCAGGCGCTGCAGGGGCAGCATTGGGGATTGTTCGGTCACAGGTTCCTGGGAAGGCTTGTCTTCCTGGGCCTTCTTTTGTTGCTGACAGGAGAGGAAAAGCATAAGTGAAAATATAGTCAAGAAAAACCTGTATAACGTCGCTTCCTGTTTCATACAGCGGATTTTATTTGGTTTTAGGTACTGATCCGAATCTCAAAGATAACAAAGACTCAGGGATCCCAATAGCCAATTTCTGTAAGGACATGATATACCGTTTAGCTCTTTTCAACCTCTACCCGCGTATCCTGAAGGGCTGAACCTCCGCCCAGATCGGCAAGCCAGTCATTTGTCAGTGCATTGGCGGAAGAACCCCCTTCCAACAGTGAAGGCCAGAATCCCTGCGGGAGACAAACAACCCCCTTTCGCGTCCTATTTCCGATGCGCGCCGGCACCAGCATCTCGCCGTTTTCATTGAAAACCCTGATTTTATCCCCGTCGGCAATCCCCCGTTGTTCTGCATCGGCCCGGGAAATATCCAAGGCAGGGGCCCCTTCCGCCTTTTGCAGTCGGGATACGTTAGCGTGAGATGAATTCAGAAACCACCTTGTGGACTTGATGGTCAGGAGTTGGAGGGGGAAATTCTCGATCTGTGTTTGGGAATAGGGAACCTTTTTGTACTCTGGCAGAGGGCCTACCCCCTGCACTGCCAGACCCGGGTTGTAAAATTCACATTTTCCGGAGGTAGTTCCGAAATTCCCTTCCCTGTGAGGCAGCCAGGGCTCCGGCACCTTATACCGTGCCCATCCGTGCTGCCTTAGGTATTCAAAGGTCACACCTTCCATATAGGGATGATCTGTCTGAAAAATGGATTTTGCAATCTCGAGATCCTCCTCCCGGAACGCAGCCTCGGTGTATCCCATCTTTTCGGCGAGCAACCTGAAGAATTCACTGTTGGGTCTGGACTCCCCCCTGGCAGGGATGGCCGGCTGGTTCAGGTTAATATAGGTTTGGCCCCAGGAATCCACCACATCCCAGTGCTCGAGCTGGGTGGTTGCCGGAAATATGTAATCCGCATATTTTGCCGTATCCGTTATAAAATGCTCCAGGACTACCGTCAGTAGTTCCTCCTGTTCCATTCCCTGCCGAACCAGGTTCTGATTGGGCATGGTAACCACTGGGTTGGTATTGTAGACAAACAGGGCCTTTACCGGTGGATCTGTACCGGCGGAGGTAAGTGCTTTCCCAAGTTCTACCATGTTGATGGTACGGGACTCCCCTTTCCTCATGGATTCATGCAGGTTTACACGCTCGTAATTAAGGGCCTGCCCTGCCAGTTCATAAGTCATGTGCATAAGCCCCCCTCCATGTTCTCTCCAGGCGCCGGTCAGGCTCGGCAGCATGGAAACGGCCCGGAAGGCATCTCCCCCATTTCGGTTGTGCTCCATGCCTACCAGGATACGGATCAGGGATGGTCTGCCCCGGGCGTATTCCCGTGCAAAGGCTTTAATAGCCGATACCGGGAGATCGCAAATTTGTGAAACCGTTTCCGGGTCATATCCCGCGACATGCCTTTCTAACTCCTCAAATCCAAGGGTGTGTTTTTCAATATAATCGGTATCGTGCAGCTTCTCCTTAATGATTACGTACATGATGCCAAGGGCGAGGGCTACATCGGTGCCGGGCATGGGCTGAATATGCCAGTCCGAGGCCCTGGCTGTGGCAGACTCAAAAGGGTCAATCACGATCAGTCTGGCCCCTGCCCTTCTGGCCTGCTGAATCAACGGCCAGAGATGTACATTGGAATGAAGGGTATTGGTCCCCCACAGAACGATGTACTTACTGTGGAGGATATCTTCCGGAAGGACGCCCAGGGTTTGTCCGTTTACAAGGGTGTTCCCCGCAACAGCCGTGGAGCCGCAAATGGTGGCGCCGAGGAGGGAAGATCCCATCCGGGCAAAAAACCGGTTGCTCATCACGCTGCCCTGGATCAACCCCTGAGTACCGGCATAGCCAAAGGGAAGCACGGATTCTGCCCCGTACGCAGTTATGAGGCCCTTCAATTTCACGGAAACCTCTTCCAGGGCCTGGTTCCATGAAATGGGTTCAAACTCCCCTGCCCCCTTCCTTCCAACCCTTTTTAACGGGGTTAGGATCCTGTCGGGATGATAGGTCACATCCAGGGGGAATTTCTCCATTTTATTGCAGAGGCTGCCCCCTGTAAACGGATTCTGGTCGTTAGGGCCAAAACTCGCCACCTCTCCATCCCGCACAGTTACCGTCCAGCTGCAGGAATCCGGACAATCGTGGTAGCATACCCCATGAACCGTTTGCCCACCCTGTTCGATCTGGGCACAGGCGGAAATCAGCGTAATAGGGACCGTCTGCGCCAATTGCGCGCCGGCATACCCCTTAAATCCAAGATCCAGGAATTTTCTGCGGGTAATATTCGTTTTCTCTGGGGAAGGCATAGGGTAAATGCTCTGCACCTGTTAAAATACGAAAATTAGGCGATGGTAAACAAAAAAACCGCCCGGTTTCCCGGACGGTTCATCTATTCTCATAACAGGTGGAGCCTATTTGATCTCCACCAGTTCGAGGTCAAAAACAAGATCCTGCCCGGCAAGCGGGTGGTTTGCGTCTATCACAATGGTGGTGTCGCGAACTTCAGCTACACGCAGCTGTCGCTCCCTTCCGTCTTCTCCCCTGGCTACAAGCCCCATTCCCACTTCCGGGGTGATGTCTTCAGGCAACTGGTCCTTGCCGAGTTCCTGGAACAACTCCCTGCGGATTTCTCCATAGGCCTCTTCCTTGGGAATGGTTATGGTTTTCTTCTCTTCCACAACCATGTCGATGAGTCCCTTTTCGAAACCGGGGATCAAACTGCCTTCTCCCAAAGTCACTTCCAGGGGCTCGCGTTCCAGGGAGCTGTCAAATACTTCTCCCGTGACCAGCTTCCCGGTATAATGCACGCGGACTGTATCGTTTTCTTTTACTTTACTCATAATAACGTACGTATTCTGTTTGATTTTCAATTCAGCTGCAAAGGTACGGGCTTGAAAGCGGGCAAACGAATAAATCAGAGGTTTTCTGGGACATTCCCCTGACAGGTGTCTTTTATAGTGAATTAACGGCCCTGGGTTTTTGTCTTCCGCACGAAGGGAACGAAACGAACGGGCATTAATTTTTCGAATTTGAACTTGCCCTTCTTTTTGGTTACCAGGGTGAGCTGACGCACCCCTCCGTGTGGCCCAATGGGGATGATCATACGCCCCCCCTCGGCCAGTTGGTCCATCAGTGGTTGCGGGAGTTGCTCCGCCCCTGCGGTGACCATGATGGCGTCAAACGGCGCCTGGGAAGGCCATCCGTTATAGCCGTCACCGACATGCACGGCAATATTGTGATAACCAAGGCTTTTAAGGCGGTCCCGGGCGGCGAGCCCCAGGGACTCCACAATTTCAATGGTATAAACCTGACGGCTCAGCAGGGACAGTACGGCAGCCTGGTACCCGGAGCCGGTCCCGATTTCAAGGACTCTGTCTTCGGGTTGCAACCTAAGGGTCTGGGTCATATAAGCGACAATATAAGGTTGCGAAATGGTCTGCCCCTCCCCGATCGGCAGTGCCTGATCGCTGTAGGCCCAGGGCCGGTAGTCTTCCGGAACGAATACATGCCTGGGGACATCACGCATAGCCTTGAGCACTTTGGACTGGAAGATATCCCTGCCGGCCAGCTGCTGGTCCACCATGGAATTGCGCTGTTCCCGATAGTTCCCCTGCCCCAGCATCATCTGGGTGCCCAGGGAAAAAAACAAAGTGAATACCAGGGCTTTCACAGGTTAAATCTATGCTGAAAAGATACTAAAAATTGAAGAGCCCCGGGGCGTGGGATTCCGTACTTTTTGTTTAAAGGATGGGCGCGTAAATCAGAGTGGCCTAACAGGAAGGTTTTTTGAGCTATATTTAATCCATAACCAACCCGCCACTATGGGTGTTCGCACTGCACTGCTTTTTATTTGCACTGGCTGTCTCTGGTCTGCAGATCTAGCATCACAACAAAGCTCCCCAAGGGATCGGGCCCCTGACCGGCCGTTCTATCAGGCCACAGAGCTGGTGCAGGGCCCATCTTTCGACGGTAACGTACTGGATGACCCGGTATGGCAGCAGGTGCCGGCCATCGAAGACCTGATCCAGCTTCGCCCCCAATACGGAAGGCCTGTTTCAGAACGGACTGAAGTACGGATCGCCTATACCGCAAAGACCTTTTATGTCGGGGTGGTTTGCTATGACTCAGATGCCTCGGGTATCGTGGTTTCCGATTCCCGCAGGGATGCTGACCTGAGCGATGAAGACAGTTTCCTTTTTATTATCGATACGTATAACGACCAGCAGAATGGATTCCTGTTTGGAACGAATGCTCAGGGTATGGAATACGATGCCCAGATCGACAATGAGGGGAAGGGAAATTTCAATGCCAATCGGCAGCAGGGTGGCGTGATCGGCG
>SBFL01000319.1 GCA_006227965.1 Bacteroidota bacterium
CCAGGCCGGGGGTCTCCCTGGTTTCCTCGGTCTTCTTCATGCTTCTTCCTGACCGCGTGGTGGTTTTCGGGGATTGTGCCATCAATCCCAACCCGACCGCGGAAGATTTGGCGGAAATCGCCATCTCCTCTGCGGATACTACCCTGAATTTCGGCCTCGATGCCCGCATTGCCATGTTGTCATATTCCTCCGGGACCTCCGGGCAGGGAGCAGATGTGGACCGGGTTCGGGAAGCTACCCGGATCGTTCGCCAAAAGCGGCCGGACCTGAAAGTGGAAGGGCCCATACAGTACGACGCAGCGGTCGACCTGAAGGTTGGTAGGAGCAAGCTCCCGGAATCTGAAGTGGCAGGACGGGCCACAGTTTTTGTGTTTCCCGACCTGAATACCGGGAACAATACCTACAAGGCGGTACAGCACAGGGGCCCTGGCAATAGGTCCGGTGTTGCAGGGCCTGAACAAACCCGTTAACGATCTCAGCCGTGGGTGTACCGAGGACGACATCTTCAATACGGTCGTTATTACCGCCATACAGGCCCAGGAGGAATAAATACCGGTAGGATCATAGAGAAATTGCGCTTATTGATGAAAGTCCAGCTACTTGTTTTGAATTCGGGAAGTTCTTCACTGAAGTTCCAGCTGATCGAGATGCCCGGGGAAACCGTGCGTTGTGAGGGGATCGCGGAACGGATCGGTTCCGGCAAAGTCCATTTGAAATTTCGCACCGAACAGACTTCCATTGAGGAGTACCTCGGACAAGTTGGTCATGCCGGGGCCCTGGAACGGATTGCCGCCCTGCTCAGGGATCCCGGTGCCGGCGTGATCCGGACAGAGGGGGAATTGGCTGCCGTTGGCCATCGGGTGGTCCACGGGGGGGACCGCTTTTCGGATACTACCGGGGTAAATGCCGAAGTAAAAGAACAGATCCGGGACCTTTCCCGCCTTGCCCCCCTGCACAACCCTGCCAACCTTGAAGGCATACTCCTTTCCGAATCCCTGTTCCCGGGAGCCCTTCAGGTAGCGGTTTTCGACACGGCTTTTCACCGGACCATCCCGGTGAGGGCACGGAAACACGCGATCCCCCCTGCATTGTTCAGTGATCACGGGATACAGGTATACGGATTTCACGGAACGAGCCATAAATACGTGTACGAGCAGGTAGCGCCCAGGATGGGCAAAGAGGCCCGTATTGTGAGCCTGCATCTGGGCAATGGCTGCAGTGCCACCGCCATTCAAGGCGGGAAGAGCATAGATCACAGTCTGGGGTTTACCCCCTCCAACGGACTTGTCATGGGTTCCCGCAGTGGCGATATCGATCACGGCATCATCTTCTATCTGGTTGAGACCCTGGGATATTCCCCCGGGGATGTGAATAAACTGCTTACCAAGGAGAGCGGGTTACTCGGTTTGACGGGTTACACGGATTTCCGGGACATACAGCAGGGGGCTGCGCGGGGGGAGGAGAATTGCGTACTCGCCTTGGAGATGACCGCCTATCGTATCCGCAAGTACATAGGGGCCTATGCGGCCGCCATGAACGGACTGGACGCCTTGATTTTTACGGCAGGTATCGGGGAGCATTCTGCTGTTTTGAGGGAGGCGGTATGCCAGGACATGGATTTTTTGGGCATCCGCCTGGACCTGTCTAAAAACGGGAACCCCGGAAGTGGGGTGCAGCATATCCAGGCTGCGGATTCCAGGGTGAAGGTTTGGGTGGTGCCCACGAATGAGGAACTGGAAATCGCCCGTCAGACATACCAGTTATACCTGAAATCAGGACACTGATATGCCTTGCAGGAATTGTGGGTTCCCGCCGGATCTACCATTTTTTGGCATAGCCGAATACCATCATCTTGAATTTGCGGAAATCATGGGTGAACACGTCCATTTTTTCAAGCAGCCGTCGGTGTTGCTCCCGATAGGCGTTGTCAGCAATCCCCTTGGCCCCTTTTTCGATATCACTTAAAAGGCGCTCGTGCTCGAGGATCTCGTCAGAAAGGTACTCATAAAGCAATTCGTGAAGGCGGTCCAGATTCCTCAGCATCTCTGAATAATCTGCTCCTTCCGGCACTTCCCTGTGCTGCTTTTCCAGCAGGGAGGCGAAGAACCTTGTTTCATCTTTCCAGAAAGCCACGGTATCCAGCCACATTTGGCTTTCATAGTGCAGCCCTTCCAGACTTTGGGGCAGGAGGTAATCTGAGGTGGCAATCAGTTTCTTGGTACTCATTTTAAAGTTCATTTTATGATTCGTAGAACCGGTCCTTAAGGGAGTCACGGAGAAGCTCCCTTGCCCGGTCCAGTGTTTTTTCGATGCGTTCGATGGAAACGCCCTTGATGCGCGCAATATCATCTATGGAGAACAACTGTTCGGTGGCGAGCTCAAAAATGGACCGCATATTGGGGGGTAACTGGAAAAGGACCGTGTCCAAATGGCGCTGTGTGCGGGCCTGTTGCTCATCTGCATCCATCAGTGCCATCAGGTCCTCGTGGGCGTCGTCCAGGTAGATGTTCTTCAGCAGGTAACGATGGCTTTTATAGGAAATATCATCCAGTTCCTCCATCATGACCAGGTCCCCATCCCCATCTGTGCTGAAGGCCTCTTTCATTTCTGCCAGCTCCGCCCGGGAATATTCGTCTATATTGTCATAGAAATAGGATTCAAATTCTTCTTCTACCTCCATGTCATCAAGCAGCTTTTCCGCCCTTTTGAAAAGCCAGGCATGGAATTCATCCTTATCATGCACCTCTTCAAGGTGGTCGTACACATCGATGATCAACTGGTCAAAAAGGTCATCAGGTTTGAACTTATTATGGGAAATCACCCCCTTTTCCAGGGCAATTCGGAGTCCCCGGGTGATATACCGCCTGATATCGGGCAGCACCTTCAGCAGGAGTTCGTTGAAAGCAGCTCGTTTATCTTCAGTCCTGAGCCTTTTCAGGTTTTCATAATTGTCATTGACAAACCGGTGGTATTCGGCCTGTTTTTTATCGTAGTGAAGGGTATTTTCCATGAGATGATCAGTTATGGGATTATATCTTCAATTTCTTAATTCCTTTGCTGGAAAAAAATGACGTAGGTCATACCCTGTGCGCATTTAGTCCTCATAAGGGTATGTACTCTGTTAAAAAACGGGACAGGTACCTGCGGGAAAAAATCGGTAAAATGTCATTGTGAATGATGTAAATCATTTCAGGATACTACCTCTGGCTATAGCTTTGGGGGATGAACGGATTATTAATTTAAAAACCCATAAGCTATGAGAACTGACAGTGGAACCGTATTACTGGCATTACTCTCCGGAGCCGCCATAGGCGCTGGAATGGGAATCCTGTATGCTCCTGATAAAGGGTCCAATACCCGCAAAAAAATCAAGAGAAAAGTAGAGGAGACCAGCCATGACCTCGCAGAAAGAATCACCCATGCCAAGGATGAACTTACCCGTTCTGCCCTTGAAAAAAGGGAGGAGTTTGAACACCGCCTGGAGGACACCCTCAGCAATATGAGCTATAAGGCTGATGATATCATCGCCGGCCTTGAGCACAAACTGGAGGATCTTCGCAAGAAGAACGCCCAACTTCAGAAATAAGGAAGATGGCCGCCCCTGTGCTTCAGGAACCTTTGTTGAAAGCCGTGGGTGAGGTTCAGAATTACGTTGAATCCAGTACGGATTACCTGCGTTTACAGATGTTCAGGACGCTCATGCGCCTGCTGACTTCAATTGCGAAGTCAGTGGTGGTGGGCGTTTTGGTCTTTCTTGCCCTTTTGTTCCTCTCCGTGGCCGCTGCCTTTGCCCTGGGCTCCTGGCTACAAGATGATCTCATGGCTTTTCTTTATGTGGGGGTTTTTTACCTGTTGGCCGGAGGGGTTGCCTTCTTGATGCGCAAACGCATAGAAAGGGGAATCCTCAGGTCCTTCTCAGACCTGTATTACGACTGACCATGGAACCGAAATTTTCATCCTTCGAAGAAATAGATACCCGCCTTCAGACCCTGAGGTTGCAGCGGGAGCTGAGCCTGCAGCGTATGAGGAGACAATTCATCCAAAGTCCGGGGGAAATCCTGCGGGAGGGTTTCAGGCGCGTCAGGCCCGCGTTGAACAAAATCGCGATTGGCTGGGCGCTTCATCAACTCAGGGAGCTCAGGCGTAAAATTCGTCCCGAACTTCCGAAGCTTCCCTAGCCAAATGTGGCGATCATCTCCAGCTTTTTTGGGTCGGAGACAATAATCCGACGTGCCTTGCCCATCTGGATGACCCCTTCCTCCTTGAGTTCTGACAGCGTCCGGATGGCGGTCTCTGTAGCAGTGCCCACCATGCCTGCCAGGTCTTCACGGGCGATGTCAATTCCCTCATGGGTGGCATCCTGTATCAGCCCGGCTTTCAGTAATTTTATAAGGATCCTTGCCAGCCTTTGCCGAACCGGGCAATAGGCCAGGTTTACCAGTTGTTCCTGGGCCTCGATAAGATCTATCGAGATAAGCTCCATGAATTTTTGGGAGACTTTCGGGTTCTCTTCCAGAAGGTGGATGAAATCCGCTTTAGGGATGCTGTATATTTCAGAAAGATCGATTACCAGGGCTGTTTGAAGATAAGTACCGCCCGGGTTGAGCAGGGAGAGCCACCCGAGGAAATCTCCATCCCTGCTGATTCCCGTTACCAGTTCCTTCCCGGCCTCCGTGGATTTATAGGTTTTAATCAGGCCTTTTTTGATGAAATAAAGATTGTGGGCAGCATCACCTTCCATATAGAGTAATTCCTTGGAAGGGTATTTTCTGCTTTCATACCTCTGTTCGATGTGTTCCAGGTTCAGGTAGATCGCGGCCTGTTCTATGAACTCCGTAACCCCTTTGAGATCGCGGGTAAATTCCCGTTGCAGGAAGTCGTGCCTTCGGAGGCGTGAGGTAATGGCATCCAGCAATTCGTGTTCCTCGAATGGTTTGGTAAGGTAATCGTCTGCCCCAAGGTTCATCCCTTTGCGGATATCCGACCTGTCCGCCCTGGCGCTGAGGAATACAAAAGGGACCCCGGCCGTTTTGTGGTCTTTCTGAAGGGCTTCCAGTACCTGGTACCCATCCAGGCCCGGCATCATGATGTCACATATGATCAGGTCCGGTTGGAAGGATTGTGCCTTACGGATGCCGGATTCCCCATCTGGGCAGGTCGCCACAGCGTAACCGGACAATTCCAGCAAATCTGCCGTATTCTCGCGTACGTCTTCATTGTCCTCAATGATCAGAATCTTTCTCATGCGCTGCAGGTTTGAATCGAACCGGGAGACTCAGATAAAATGTGCTGCCTTCATCCAGGCTGCTTTTAAAACGTATCGAGCCTCCCATCAGTTCGGTGTAGTGTTTTACAATGTGCAAACCCAGACCCGTTCCGGGAATATTGACTGAGTTTTTCGCCCGGAAAAAGCGGTTGAACAATTGCTCGTGTTCCTCCTCGGGTATACCCATTCCCTCGTCCTTTACCGAAACATTCAGAAAATCCGCATCTGCCCTGATATGTATGAAGATGGCGCTATTCTCCTGGGAATATTTAATGGCATTGGAAAGCAGGTTCACCAGGATATGACGCATCAGTTTCGGATCGAGGTGAACCTGCATGGAGGTGATTTCGAAATCCTCGTGAAAATGCTGCCCCACCTTCAGGTTGCTTTCCATTTCTTCCAGGACGGACCGGATCAGGTCCAAAAGGTCAAAGTTTTCTGGCTGGCATTCCAATTTGCCTTCCTCCAGTTTCCCGAGAGACAGGAAGTCGTCCAGTATGACCACGAGGTTCCTTACATTATTCTGGATCTGTTTGAGGTATCTAAGTCTTTTTTCCTCATAGCCGGGCTCGTTCTGCTTTCCGATT
>SBFL01000078.1 GCA_006227965.1 Bacteroidota bacterium
CGGGCCGTCAAGTGCCGTGATTTCCATCAAATGAATTTTTCGAAATGGAATAGAGAACGACAAGGAGAAAAGTAGAATTTCACATGTGTCGCTACCTAGGGAAAGTGCGTACAAAATTGGCGTCATAAATTTTTATATCCAATACACCCGTGTCATTTACGTTGACAGGACTAATTTCAAGTAGAATTTTATACCTATTGCTACTGCATATTTCCACTTCCTACTGCTAACTTGGGATTACACTGCCCTTGGCAGCGTGATCCCGGGGGAGGCCTGCAATACTACAACCCTCGAGGCAGGTTCACACAATATCCCTTAAACAGTCTGAAAATTGAAAAGTACCTAACCCATTATATTAACAGAAAGGTCAAAACCCCGGCCTGTCCACTGCCACTGCGTACTGCCAACTACGGATTACGCTGCTCCCGCAGCGTGATCCCAAGAGGGAGGCCTGCAATATTAAAAAACCAAGCCGATTATAAGCGCAGGGAAAGGCTGATTCGGCAAGGGGGGCTGGATGCCCTGAACTCCAATTTTCTGTCAATCAGCACGATTTCCTATCTCGACTTTTACAAATTACTCAAAGGCAAGTAAGGTAATACAGATTGTCACAAGCGCATAGGAGCACAATTCAAGTCAAAACAAATACGCATGGGTTTGATCCATCAACGGCGGATTGTAAGGCGAGTGTCTTCGCTCAGATGTAATGTTGGAGTCGATATTTTATCAGAATCCTCATCTTATGGTGGCTACTTCACCTCGGGTTCCATCTGCTCTTTTTCCTTTAAACTTTTCACCAGTTCAAGGGCGTCCGGGACCACATCGCTGCACAACACAATCAGGGAGCCATCTGCGGCGTTCGCCACGTCGTGATGTATTGCCTCCTTCTCGGAGGGAATGACCGTGATCTTTTTGTCAGGGTATTTGGCGAGTATCCCGTTTCGGAGCATGGTGATGAGTTCCTTCTCTGAACGCCCCCGCAGATTTTTGTCCTGGCGGATGATAATTTCGTCAAACATTTCTGCGGCGATACTGCCGACTTCATTGTTGTCCTCTTCACGCCTGTCTCCTATCCCTGCCACAATACCTACTTTTACAGACGCCTCTATTTCATCTGTAAACTTCTGCAGGGCCCTCATCCCGGCCGGATTGTGGGCGTAATCGAGCAAAATCCTGAATTTCTTGAACTCAAACAGATTCAGCCTTCCGGGAGTCTGGGAGGCCGAGGGCAGAAACGTCTCCAAAGCCGCTTTCATATCCTCGATGCTGATCCCCCTCACATTCGAGGCAATGACCGCCGGCAGGATATTATGTATCATAAACCTGGCCCTTCCCCCATAGGTCAGTGGAATCGTTTCCGCTTTCATGATCCTCATTTTCCAGGTGCCACGGCAGAGGGTGACATACCCGTTCTCATATATTGTAGTGATCCCGCCCTTCCGCTGTAAGGCCTTGATCCGGGGGTTTTCCTCGTCCATCGAAAACAAGGCTACATTGCAGGATACGGATTTGCGCATTTCATAGACCAAATCGTCATCCGCATTTAAAATGGCATACCCGTCGGGAAGCACCGTCTCGGTCACAACGGATTTTACCCGCGCGAGCTGCTCAATGGTGTGAATTCCTTTCAACCCCAGATGGTCTGCCGAAACATTGGTCACAATGGCGACATCGCATTTGGAGAACCCCAGGCCCGCCCTGAGGATGCCCCCGCGGGCGCATTCCAAAACGGCGAAATTCACGGTAGGGTCCTTTAAGACGAATTCTGCACTTTGCGGGCCTGTGCAATCCCCCTTCATCAAGAGTCTGTTCTGTATGTAGACCCCATCGCTGGTGGTATACCCGACCCGATAGCCGGACATTTTTGCCATATGGGCAATCAGCCGGCTAGTGGTGGTTTTGCCGTTGGTCCCTGTAATGGCCACAATGGGGATCCTGCCCTTATCCCCCTGCTGGGGAAACAATTTGTCCACCACCGGGGCAGCCACATTGCGCGGCAGGCCGGTAGTGGGGGCCAGGTGCATCCTGAACCCCGGTCCGGCATTGACTTCCAGCACCGCGCCCCCAGTTTCAGAAAGGGGCTTGCTGATATCCGTAGTCATCAGGTCGATCCCGCAGATGTCCAGGTCAATGATCTTCGAAATACGCTCGGCCATGGCGACGTTCGCCGGATGTACAATGTCTGTGACATCCTCAGCCGTCCCTCCCGTACTGAGGTTCGCCGTATCCTTCAGGATGAGTTTTTCTCCTTCCTTCAGTACTGATTCTTCAGTGTATCCGGCATTGGCTATAATGTTCTTTGTCATGTCGTTGATAGTGATCGCCGTCAATTCCTTCTCATGCCCGTACCCCCGGCGCGGATCCTTGTTGACCTCGGCCACCAGTTCCTTTATGGTGGATTTGCCATCACCGATCACATGGGCTGGCGAGCGCAGGGCTGCCGCCACAAAGGAATAGTTGATCACCAGCAGGCGGTAATCCTCCCCGCGGATATACTTCTCGACGATCACCCGGCTTGAAACCGCCCTGGCCGCATGGAAGGCCTTTAAGGCTTCCTCATAGGATTTGATATCCACCGAAATTCCGCGGCCGTGATTTCCGTCGATCGGTTTGATCACCAGGGGGTACCCTAACGAATTGCAGGTATCCTCTAGGCTGCTTTCCCTTGAAATGATATCCCCCCGGGGTACCTCGATCTCAGCTTGTTCCAATAGGTATTTGGTATCTTCTTTGTCGCAGGCAAGTTCCACGCCGATACTGCTGGTTTCACTTGTGACCGTGGCCTGGATCCGCTTTTGGTTGGCGCCGTAACCGAGTTGGCAAAGCGAATATTTATTGAGGCGTATCCACGGAATACCCCGGCTGGCGGCCTCCTCCACAATGGATCCTGTGCTGGGCCCCAGTCGTTCGGCTTCACGCAGCTCGCGCATTTTCTGAAGGTCGGGCTCCAGGTCGTACTCCCGGCCATCGATAAGGGCCTGGCAGATATCCACCGCCGCCCGGGCCGCATAACGCCCCACATTTTCCTCTATATACGAAAAGACAACGCTGTAAACACCCTTCTCACCATAGCCCCGCGTGCGCCCAAAGCCTGTATCCATTCCGGCCATGGTCTGAATTTCCAGGGCGATATGCTCGATCACATGCCCCATCCAGGTGCCCTCTTCCACCCGCATAAAAAAGCCCCCGGGACATCCCTCGGAACACCGGTGGGAATACATACTTGGGAACATGGCCCTTAACCGATCCAGAAAACCCGGGCATTTGTTGGTGGGGAGTTCCTCCATCTCCTCCAGGTCCAAAACCATTACGATGAGTTTTTCACGCCGTATAGACCAGTAATTGGGCCCGCGCATGGCCCGTATTTCTCTTATTTTCATATCGGAAATTTTCAGGTTGCATTTAATCCCCTCAATATAATATTATTTCGATCGAGAGCTGTATTTTTAATCTCTCAAAGTGCGATAAATGAGCGTGAAAGGAATTTTAATACCCATAGGGGGCAATGAAGACAAAGGAATTGATACCCACGAGGCCGATCATCTCGAGTTTATAGAGGCCAGTATCCTTGCGCGGGTCGTACGGGAGAGCGGCGGTCCGGGTGCACGGATCATCATAATCCCCACAGCATCGCGCATTCCTGTGGAGGTGGGCCGGAACTATACAGACGCCTTCGGAAAGTTGGGGTGCCGAAACGTGCAGGTCCTCAATATCCGCGAACGTGCGGAATCAGAGGACCAAAAGAACATCGACCTTGTCCGTAAGGCGGACTGCATTATGTTTTCCGGGGGAAACCAGTCGAACATCACAAAAAAGATAGGCGAAACCACCATTCACAATATCCTCCTGGACCGCTTTAAAAAGGACGCGATCGTGATAGCCGGTACCAGTGCCGGGGCCATGTGCATGTCCGCAGAAATGATCACCGGCGGCAGCAGCCAGGAATCGTTTTTTAAAGGTGCAGTTGGAATGAACAAAGGGATGGGATTCGTCCCCGAACTCATTATCGATTCCCATTTTATCCGGAGGGGGCGATTTGGCCGGCTGGCCGAGGCCGTCGCCGCCTTCCCCAACCTGCTGGGTGTGGGTCTGGCCGAAGATACGGGGCTGGTCATCAGGGAATGCAACACCTTTGAGGTCATCGGTTCCGGGATGGTGATTTTATTCGATCCCAGCAAGCTCACGCATAACAATCAAAAAATATTAGCCCAGGGGGAGCCCATGTCCCTTTCCAACCTCAAGACCCACGTCCTTTCAAACGGGGACCGCTTTAATATCGGAAAAAGAAAAATTAAGGTCCTGCCCCTGGATTCCCCTTTCGTCTAATCCGAATAAATCAGTACAGTTTCCTGGCCGAGTGACGTTTTACAGGCCCGGTACATCCCTTCCGTATTGAACGGCATAGCGATGTTCCCTTGCATATCCACTGCAATCAACCCGCCATCACCCCCAAGTTCCAGCAGCCTTGCGTTGATCACTTCCCCGGCTGCCTCGGACAGGGAAAGCCCTTTATACTCCATCAGGCAGGATACATCGTAGGCAGCCACCCCCCTGATAAAATATTCCCCGCTGCCCGTGCAGCTAACTGCACAGGTTCGGTTGTTGGCATACGTCCCTGACCCGATGATCGGGCTATCCCCCACGCGCCCGTACCGCTTGTTGGTCATGCCGCCTGTCGAAGTGGCAGCCGCCAGGGTTCCCGAACGATCGCAGGCCACGGCGCCTACCGTGCCGAACTTCGAATCTCTCTTTTGGGAGTGGTCCAGTTCAAAAGACTCCGTCCCTTTTAGTTCCTGCCACTGATCATAGCGGAATTGTTCAAAAAAGTACGCATCGGCTTCCAGGCGGTAGTTCAACCTGTTGGCAAACTTCATCGCACCCTCGCCGGCCAGGAAGACGTGGCCGCTTTTTTCCATCACATCCCGGGCCAGGGCGATGGGGTTTTTGATTCCCGTAACCAGGGAGACCGCCCCTGCCTTCAAGGTTTTCCCCTCCATGATGGACGCGTCCATTTCATGGATGCCCTCGGCCGTAAAGACACTGCCCTTTCCGGCGTTGAATAACGGACAATCTTCCAGTTCCATAACGGCCTGTTCGACTGCGTCCATGGCCGTTCCCCCGCCCTTTAGGACGTCGAATCCCTTCTGCATGGCGAGCTTGAGGGCTTCTTTGTAGGCCCTTTCCTTATCGGGGGTCATCATGCCCCGTACCAGGGTACCTGCCCCCCCGTGAATGGCTATTGCAAATGGCTGGATCATACGTTCAATTATGGATTTGCTATCGGTTGGCTCCAGGGGCTAAAATAGGATTGCTTTCAAAAGGCTCCATCTATTTTCCGCCGCAGATTTAGCCAAATCCGCATAAGCCCCACCAATTCCTTCGGAACCCCCGGCAATCAATGCCCAGGGACCGTACTTTTTTCTAAAATCCTTAAACTGTTTCATAACCTTTAACTAAACTCACATGCATTCCCTTCTATCCTAAAAAGGAA
>SBFL01000101.1 GCA_006227965.1 Bacteroidota bacterium
CATCGGGCTGATTTTTATTTTCAAAAGCTGGGTGGGAGGCCCTTTGTCCTTCGGCCTGAGTTTTGCCATTTCCCTGATTGAGGTACTGGTGGCCCTGTTACAGGCTTATATCTTCACCATGCTTTCTGCTCTTTATTTCGGATTCGCTTCCGAGGAGCACGATCATGGACACGAAAGTGAAGAGCCGGTTCTGGAACACCTGTAAAGTTTTGTTTAGAGTTGTATTGTTTAATTTTTTAATACTTGTTTTATGGAAATTCCAAGTGTAATAGGTGCAGGACTTGCCGTAATCGGTGCCGGTATCGGGATCGGAATGATCGGTGGTCGTGCGATGGAAGCCATCGCGCGCCAGCCTGAAGCTTACGGTAAGATCCAGACTGCGATGTTGATTGCGGCTGCGCTTATCGAAGGAATTGGTTTTGCGGCTATTTTCGCCGGATAAACCAGCCTAATACTCCGGTTGTCCTGACGGTTGGTCAGTACAACCGGGGCTTATGGAAATTCATAAAATAACGGGAAACCCATGGAAAAATTAGTCAACGAATTCTCATTTGGTCTCTTTATCTGGCAGACCGTCCTATTTGTGCTCCTTGTACTGTTGTTGCGCAAGTTTGCCTGGAAACCCATCCTTAAGGCAGTCAACGAGCGGGAAGAAGGCATAAAGAATGCCCTTGCCGCTGCTGAGGATGCCAAAAAGGAAATGCAGAATGTTTCTGCGGATAACGAAAGGCTCCTTAAGGAAGCCCGCGCAGAGCGGGAGGCTATGCTGAAAGAGGCCCGTGAGATAAGGGAAAAGATGGTCGCGGATGCCAAGGTCCAGGCCCAGAAAGAAGGAGATAAGATCATCCGGAAGGCCCAGGAGAGCATCGAGGGAGAGAAGAAAGCAGCGATTGCCGATATTAAAAACGAAGTTGCCTCCCTTTCTGTGGAGATTGCAGAAAAAATCCTCCAGGCGCAGCTAGACAATAAAGACAAACAATTGAAACTCGTCGATCAGCTGGTAGACGATATCAAATTGCGATAAGGGATGAGTGAACATCGAGCCGCGTACCGGTATGCCAAAGCCCTTATGGGCCTGGCGGTGGAGCAGGACAAGGTCCGTGAAATAGAAAGGGACATGCATTTCATCCTGGACACCATTCAGGGAAGCGATCCCCTGAAAGATGTGCTGCACAGCCCGGTGATTACAGACCAGGACAAGGCGTCTGCCCTAAAGGTATTGTTCAAAAATGTTCAGCCGCTCTCTTCGGAATTGTTTAACCTCCTTGCCGCCAACAAGCGGGTGGACATTCTTAAAGAGGTTGGGGAACAATTTGTGGCCCTGTACGATAAAATGCGGGGTCAGGATATTGCCCTGGTCACTACGGCCGTACCCCTGAATTCCGACCTGGAAAAGAAAATCCTGAAACAACTCCAGTCCATTACGGGCAGGGAGGTGGTCATAGAAAATGAAATTGACCCGGAACTTATCGGCGGTTTTATTTTGCGGATAGGTGACCTGGAATACAACGCCAGCATTAGCAGCAAGCTGGAGAACCTTAAACGAGAATTAATAAAGAAATAGCATCAATTAATCCGATCCACTGAGGTGGTTCGCCTTTTTATACCATAAGAAAATGGCAGGAATCAAAGCGGCTGAAGTATCAGCAATCTTAAAGAAGCAATTATCGGGATTCGAAGCGACAGCTTCCCTTGATGAGGTAGGCACCGTACTCCAGGTGGGAGACGGAATTGCTCGGGTTTATGGGCTTTCCAATGCCCAATACGGTGAGTTGGTAGAATTCGAAGGAGGTCTTGAAGGCATCGTGTTAAACCTGGAAGAGGACAACGTGGGAGTCGTGCTTCTCGGACCTTCTCAGGAAGTAATGGAAGGTGCTACCGTTAAGCGGACCCAGCGTATCTCATCCATCAAAGTGGGCGAAGGAATCGTTGGAAGGGTTGTAGACACGCTTGGGAACCCGATTGATGGAAAAGGCGCCCTTACCGGAGAGCTTCTCGAAATGCCTCTGGAGCGCAAAGCCCCCGGGGTTATCTTCAGGCAACCTGTAAATGAACCCCTGCAAACCGGTGTAAAGGCCATTGACGCGATGATTCCGATTGGACGAGGACAGCGGGAGCTGGTGATCGGGGACCGCCAGACGGGAAAAACCACGGTTTGTATTGATACCATTATCAACCAGAAGGAATTCTACGATGCGGGAGAGCCCGTCTATTGTATTTATGTTGCAGTGGGGCAAAAAGCTTCCACAGTGGCCGGGATTGCAAAAACCCTGGAAGACAAGGGAGCCATGGCCTACACTACCATCGTGGCGGCCAACGCATCAGACCCGGCTCCTATGCAGGTATACGCTCCTTTTGCAGGAGCCGCTATCGGAGAGTATTTCCGGGACACAGGCCGTCCGGCCCTGATCATTTATGACGACCTTTCAAAACAGGCTGTTGCCTATCGGGAAGTATCCCTTCTGCTTCGCCGTCCACCGGGACGTGAGGCATACCCCGGGGATGTGTTCTATCTGCACTCCCGCCTGCTGGAACGGGCTGCAAAGGTTATTGACGATGACAGCATCGCCAAGAAGATGAATGACCTTCCCGACAGCCTCAAGGACAAAGTGAAAGGTGGCGGGTCCCTTACGGCCCTGCCCATCATCGAAACCCAGGCCGGGGACGTTTCTGCCTATATCCCTACCAACGTGATTTCCATTACGGATGGTCAGATCTTCCTGGAGCAGGATCTGTTTAACCAGGGGGTTCGCCCTGCTATTAACGTGGGAATCTCTGTATCCCGTGTGGGTGGTTCTGCCCAGATCAAGTCGATGAAGAAGGTTGCGGGAACGCTGAAGCTGGACCAGGCCCAGTTCCGGGAACTTGAGGCTTTTGCCAAGTTCGGATCGGACCTTGATGCCGCTACCCTTAACGTGATTGAAAAAGGTAGGAGGAATGTGGAAATATTGAAGCAGGCCCAGGGAGATCCCTTTACCGTTGAGGATCAGGTAGCTATTATCTTTGCCGGATCCAAAAACCTGCTCAGGGATGTGCCGGTAAATAAGGTCAAGGAATTTGAACGGGATTACCTCGAATTCCTCAACGCAAAGCACCGGGATGTCCTCGACACCATTAAATCAGGAAAACTGACCGACGAGGTAGCAGACACCCTTACCAGTGTTTGCAAGGACCTTGGGGCGAAATACAAGGCGTAAAACCGGGAAGATTTCCGGGAATGCCCGGGGGATTTATAAACGTACGCACAGAAAATGCCAAACTTAAAGGAAATACGCAACAGGATTGCATCGGTTTCTTCGACCATGCAGATTACCAGTGCCATGAAAATGGTGTCTGCTGCCAAACTGAAAAAAGCCCAGGATGCCATTACTGCCATGCGCCCTTATGCAGACAAGCTCACAGAGTTGTTGCAGAACCTCAGTGCCAACCTGGACGGGGATAGCAGCAGCCAGTATGCTCAGGTGCGTGAGGTCAAAAGGGTCCTGATTGTTTCGATCAGTTCCAACCGCGGTCTTTGCGGGGCCTTTAACTCCAACATTGTAAAGCAGAGTGTTTCCCTCTTTCAGGGGGAGTACGGGAACAAGAAGGTGGAATTCTTAACCATAGGCAAAAAGGCCAACGACCTGCTTAGTAAACGGCATACGGTTATCTCCAACCACAACGGCATTTTTGATAATCTCACTTTCGAAGAGGTGGAAAAAATCGCAGACCATCTGATGGAGTTATTCACCATGGGAAGTTATGACCGGATTTTACTGGTCTACAACCGGTTCAAGAACGCTGCAACGCAGATCGTGATGACCGAACAATTCCTGCCGATTCAACCTCCTGCAGAAGCTGCTCAGCAGGCAAGTGCAGATTACATCTTCGAACCTTCCGAAGCTGAAATCGTAGAACAGCTTATTCCTAAATCGCTTAAAACACAATTGTTCAAGGCGATCCGGGATTCATTTGCCAGCGAACACGGTGCCCGGATGACAGCTATGCACAAGGCAACCGACAATGCCGGTGAATTAAAGGATCAGCTTACCCTGACCTATAACAAGGCCAGGCAGGCAGCCATTACCAATGAGATTCTCGAAATCGTTGGGGGTGCTGAAGCCCTCAGCAACGGGTAGGAATGTCTCGACAATAAGTTACAACCCCGGCCAGACGCCGGGGTTTCTTTTTCATGTCAATTTATTTAGGGCCAATCCCCTGCAGTTGCATATACTAATGTAGGACTCAGGCGTATTTGGCATCAATTTTGGATGCCTATCTTTACAGTAAAGAAATTTTCTTGTCATGAAAGCCTGTATCGGCATAACCCTATTTATTTTGGGCCTTATGAGTTGCAGTTCCCAAAAAGCCCTCGAAAGCCACCCGCCCTTCTCGGTAGAACGCCCGACAGTGCAATACTGGGAGGGAGGCAGGGAGGAAAGTGGTTCCGGGATGCGTTTCAGGGCCCGTTGGAATCCTAAGGATCCGTCCGCGGTTCAGGCAGATTCCCTTTTCTTCCGCGGCAGGGTCTATAAGCTGGAAGTTTACGACAGCGAAACGGGTTTTATCCTGGAAGCTTCCCGTACCGATGCTCCTTTGGAGAAGCCGGATATGATAATGCATGCGGACTCCACAAAGGAGATAGGCAATCAGCCTCCAAAATCATTGCCATCCAGCCGATCCTTTCCCTTTGAACTAACACCGGATGAGGCAGTTATCTCTTATATTCTCAGGGCAGACGGAGAGAAATACTATACAAAAATCACCGGGGTCATTGAAAAAGCTCCGTTGATCTATCCTGGAAGGCCACAGCATTGACTTTGCCGGCTCTTCCTAAATGCCTAATTTAGATTTGGATCTAACGCATTCCTAGTTGAAGCTCTTCCGGAAACTCTTCAAGCAGACATTCATTTATGGCCTGGCGACCGTCCTGCCCCGAATGCTTTCCTTCCTGCTGCTTCCCCTGTATTCCTCCGTCATGCCTCCCGGCCTCTACGGAGAGGTCTCTCTGGTCTTTGTTTGGTTTGCTATTTTCAACGTACTCCTGGCCTATGGGATGGAGACAGCGTTTTTCCGGTTTTACACCAAGGAAGCGGCACCGCAGAAGGTGCTTTCCACCTCCCTGATTTCTATTGCCTCTTCCACCCTGATCTTCCTGCTGGCATCCCTCTTATTCCGGCAGGAAATTTCCGGCTTGCTTAATATCGATATCAGATATATTGGCTATTTCATAGCCATCCTGTGCCTGGATGCACTGGTGATTATTCCCTTTGCCCGGTTAAGGGCCACAGAACGCCCCGCATTCTACGCCACCGTCAAAATAACAAACATCTGCGTAAACCTGGGATTTAACCTCTTCTTCCTGCTGGTGTTGCCCAGGCTGGCCGAGTCCGGCTACGGAGGGACCTGGGACACCCTGTACCGGCCAGACTTTGAAGTTTCCTATATCCTTATTTCCAATGTGATTGCCAGCGCGATCACCCTGTTGATAATGAGCGGCAATTACCTGAGGCTTACACTGGAGTTTGATCGGGCGTTACTCCGGCGCATGCTTTATTACAGCCTTCCTGTAATGTTTGCCGGCATTGCCTTTACCATAAACGAAGTCTTTGATAAATACCTGCTTACGGAGCTCCTTCCGGAGGAAATTGCGAAGACGGAAATGGGAAAATATGCAGCCTGTTATCGCCTCGCGATGTTCATGACCCTTTTCGCAACCGCTTTCAGGCTGGGCATAGAACCCTTCTTCTTTAGCCATGCCAGTTCGGAGAACCCGAAGAAGGCCTATGCCCAGATAACGAATTACTTTGTTGTACTGGGGAGTGTGATCCTGCTAGGGGTGGTTGTTTTCGCAGATGTGCTTAAAGTCTTGTTTGTCCGGGACCAGGCCTATTGGGAAGCCATGGCTATTGTTCCCATTGTCTTGCTGGCGAGTTTTTTCCTCGGGATCTACCACAACCTGTCAGTCTGGTACAAGGTTACCGATCGAACCCGGTTCGGGGCAGTTATTTCATTCGCCGGTGCGGTCATTACAATTCTCATTAATTATTTTTTTATCCCCAGGTACAGCTACTTTGCTTCGGCCTGGGCAACCCTGGCCGCCTACGGAAGCATGATGCTCTTGTCCTATTTTCTGGGTAGGAAGTATTACCCAATACCCTATAACCTGCGTAAGATTTTCTTTTACCTCGGTATTTCTGTCCTGTTTTCAGCCCTTTCGTTCTATGTTTTTAACAGAAACCTCTATCTCGGGCTGCTCTTACTTTTAGTATTTTTGGGATTGTTGTACAGAATGGAAAAGGAAGTCCTGTTAAAATTAATTCGCGGCAAATGAAGGTGAGAATCATCAATAAATCCAGAAACCCATTACCATCCTATCAAACCAGGGCTTCGGCCGGTATGGACCTGAGAGCGCAGCTGGATGAGCCGGTCCGGCTACAACCGCTTGAAAGGGCTGTTGTAGGGACAGGGCTTTACATGGAATTGCCGGAAGGGTATGAGGCCCAGATACGGCCCAGGAGCGGTCTTGCCGCCAAACAGGGAATTACGGTTCTGAACAGCCCGGGAACCATAGATGCCGATTACCGCGGTGAAATTGGCGTGATTCTTGCCAACGTGTCTAACGAGGCTGTTACCATTCAACACGGAGACCGCATAGCACAGATGGTAATCAGCCAACATGAGCAGGCCGAATGGATCGAGGTGGAAAACCTTTCCGAAACGGATCGGGGGAGAGGTGGATTCGGGAGCACGGGAGTGAAATAGCAGAATGAAGCGGGACCGCATGCAAAGCATGGGAAAAACATATTGGTTTTGGATACTTTTGTTATCTCTGGGCTCGATCGGCGCGCAGGAGGAGGGAAGTGCTGACCTCTTTACAGACTCATATACCGATCGGTTTCAGGAAGCTTTTTTTGAGGCGATCAAACAAAAAGGAATAGAAAATTACGATCGGGCAGAAGCCCTTTTTCTGGAAGCCAAAAAGCTGGATCCCATCAATCCCGTTATTGATCACGAACTGGCCAAGGTACTGCTTTTGGGAAAGCAGTATGAACGGGCGGAAGCCTATGCCCTGGATGCTGTCCGTGCAAGCCCGGGGGAATACTGGTTTGTTGAGACCCTGATGGAAATCCTCGACAAACAGTCAAAACAACCTGAAGTATTTGCCGGGGAATTACCTTTGGAACAACCGGAATTTCGCCTTAACCTCGCGGCCTGGTACCTAAGGCAGGGGAAATGGGACAGGGCGGAAACCCAATTAGCCCCATTGCCCTCATCGGATGAAGTTCGCGCCATGCAGGCGCGAATATCCCGCTCGCGCCTCAACGGGAAAAGTAGTGAGGCCGAAGTCAGGGAAATCAGGGCTGCTCAGGCAGCGGAAGGATCAGTTGCCGGTTATGAACAGGAGCTCCGGCTACTTATGGAGGGGGAAAACTGGAAGTCCGTTGAGAAGGTGAGTCGTGAGGCCCTGGAGCGCTATCCGCTGCAACCCTTTTTTTATTATACAGGAGGGATGGCCCAATTGAGGCAGGGAAAGCCGAGTGAAGCCGTAAGCATCCTGGAGGAAGGGGAAGGGGTCCTGCTCGGGGATTCCGAAACGGCCCAAATGATATATAGCGCCCTGGCGGAAGCGCATACGCAATTGGGGAATATGGAGAAGGCCAAGAAATATCAGGACAAGATCAAAAGCGGATCATGAGGAGAAAAAGGTATTTGCCGGTTTTGGCGATGGGGTTTCTGATTGCTTTGAATTCCTGTGGCTCGGCCCGTATCCTTGCCGATGGGAATATTGACGAAAGCCTTTCAGTTCGGAACATCATTCGAAATCATGAGGCCTCAAGGATTAAATTCCGCACCTTGAGCGGAAGACTGGGGATTGACTATTTTGATGGGGAGGATACCCAGAAGGTGACCGTCAGCCTCCGGATGAAGCAAAATGAGGTTATCTGGCTAAGTGCGCCCCTGGGAGTGATAAAGGTTTTGATCACTCCGGACAGGGTTTCATATTACAACAAGCTGGACAATGAATATTTTGATGGGGATTTCCGTTTCCTCAGTCAGCTACTCGGCTCAGAAATAGATTTCGCCAAACTCCAGAACCTTTTGTTGGGCCAGTCCGTTGTTGAATTGCAGGGTCGGAAATACGAACTGCAATACACTGCAGATGCCTATGAGCTCAAGCCCAAACCCTCCCTTGATTTCTATAAACTCTTCCTTCAGGTTGAACCCAAATACTTCAGGCTCGCATCTCAGCAACTCGCCCGGCCTTCGGAAAAACGGCTTATGGAGGTCAGGTATGCCAGCTATCAGGAAGTGCAGGGTCAAATCTTGCCCGATCAGGTTCACATTGCCGCTATTGACAAGGACGAGCGCGTGACGATAGGGATTACTTATAAACAGGTTGAATTGAACCGGGAGCTCCGATTTCCATATAAAATACCAAAAGGTTTTAATCCTGTTGCACTTAAGTGAGACATAGGTCGCTCAATACCGTACTCCGCGCAATTATCTGCGCTATAGCCCTGTCAGGGATGGGGTCTCATGCACAGACCGGGGAACAAAAAGCCCTTGAAGCCCGCAAAGAACAACTAGAGAATGAAATTCGGGAGATAAACCGCCTTCTTTTTGCGGAACGGAAACAGAAGGGGAGTGTACTCGATCAGATGGAAGCCCTGAATCAGAAGATCAACCGACAGCAACAACTCATCCGGGTAACCAACCAGCAGTCCAACCTTCTGAACCGTCAGATCAATGCAAATATCCGCCATATCAGCAAATTGCGGGAAGACCTCGAAACCCTGAAGGCGGACTATGCCGAGATGATCCGTAAGTCTTACCAAAACCGATCCCGGCAGAACAGGTTGCTCTTCCTGATGTCTTCCACAAGTTTTTTTCAGGCCTTTAAGCGCCTGCAGTATATGAAGCAGTATACGCAGTTCCGGAAGAGACAGGGAGAGGAAATCCTCGCAAAAACGGAAGAATTAAGGTCACTGAACACGGATTTGACCCGCCAGCGCAAGGAGAAGGAGCTGCTTATTGCACAGAACAGGAGGATAAAGGACCAGCTCACAGGGGAAGTTCAATCTCAGCAAGCCCTCCTGAGGACTATTCGGCAGAATGAAAGCTCCTATGCCGTTGAAATTGAAAAGAAGCGCAAGGAAGCCCGGGCTATCGAAAGGCAGATTGAAAACCTGATCCGGTCTGCAATTGCGGCATCCAATAGAGAAAGTGGCTCTGGAAATGCCTCATCGAGCAGGTTTGCACTGACTCCTGAGGCAACCCTGATCGCCAATAATTTTTCCGCAAACAAGGGAAGACTGATCTGGCCGGTGGAAAAAGGGATTAAAAAGCAGGGCTATGGGGTATATTCCGATGCGGTGTATCCCGGCATCAAGCACCAGAGTAATGGTGTGATCATAGCAACGGACCAGGGAGCAAAAGCCCGGGCCGTATTTGAGGGTGAGGTTATCGCGGTGCTGGCCGTCCCCGGCGGGAACAAAGGGGTACAGATAAAACACGGGAACTTCATCAGCACTTATTACAATCTGTCCGAACTCTATGTGAAGAAGGGCGATAAGGTGGAGGCCAAAGAGCCGCTCGGCGAGGTTTATACCAATCGGTCTAGCGGGTTGACCCAATTAAAATTTTACTTGTACCAGGACGCAACCCGGCTGAATCCCGAAGAATGGATCTACCGGTTGTAATGAGGGTTTCATATGTGAGCTCAATCCAGGAACAGGGCCTTCAATTCCGTGGCTTCCTGTGGCTTCATCTTACCGGCCAGGACCAGGCTTAATTGCTTTCTTCTCAGGGCTGCCTCAAACCGCTGTTTTTCCAATTCGGTTTCGGGTTCTATTGGGGGTACTTCGGTGGGTAAGCCCGTGTCATCGACGGCGACAAAAGTATAGATGGCCTCATTGGCCTTGGTCCGCTCCCCGCTGAAGCGGTCCTCCATCCATACATCTATAAATATTTCCATGGAGGTCCTGAAGGTCCTTGAGATGGATGCTTCAACCGTCACCACGCTGCCCAGGGGTACGGAGCGATTAAATGCCACGTGATTTACGGAAGCCGTTACGCAGATCCGTCTGCTGTGCCTGCGAGCGGTAATGCTTGCAGCCCGGTCCATACGGGCGAGCAATTCCCCTCCGAAGAGGTTGTTCAGCGGATTGGTCTCACTCGGCAAAACAAGGTCCGTCATGATGGTCCTTGAATCACGGGGCTTCTTCGGCTTCATAAGAATGATTTCCGGCAAAGATAAAGCCTTCCTTCCAGATGGGGAGCTATGGGTAAGAGAATCTAACGTTTGGAGAGAAGCCAGGCATCCGCAGATTCCTTGATCCTTATCTCCTTCAGGTTATCAAGGGCTTCCCGGGGATCCGAAAAACTTGCAAAGGCAACATGGTGCAGCCCGAATTTATTTTGCCCCAGGTAATGGGCCGGGTATCCTTTTCGGGTAAGTTCCCGAATGCGCTTCTCGGCATTGTCACGAAACCGGTAGGCCCCTGCGATTACGTGATGAATGGCCTCAACCGGCGTGGGTTCGGGTTTTTTTGTAACCTCAAGACTTACGGAGGGAAGTTCCACTGGCTCTGCATTAAAGAATGTAGCTTCCTGAATCTTTCTTGAGACCTCCTTCTGAGCCTGCTCATATGCCACGGCAGTGTTGGTCAATTGTCGCTGGTAGAGGGAATAACTGCTAAGCCCGGTGGATACAGCCAGCAATATTACCGCAGCGTATTTCAGCATCGGACGCAATCCGTTTTTACTCCTTGCCTGAGGGGTGATCGTAAACGGAATACGCTCTTCTATCTCTACAACTTCTTCCTTCAGCACTTCGCGGACAACCGGATTTCCGATGACCGGGCTCAGACCGTAAGAAGACATGAGGTAGTTGGTTCGATTGTCCGGCTCAAAGACCATTTTTTTCTCGCTGTTCAGGCGGAAAACCCCGAGACCTGACAATTCAAGCGGCCTGCCCGAATTCAGGATTTCTTTCCATCGGCGTGACTCGGAGGCTACGCCTTCTAGGGTGCTTTCAAAGGAACCCCCCTCGGCCTGGGCAATATGGGAAACCAGAAGGCCATCGTTGGTATCCAGACGGGCATTGAAGGACAACTCCTTGAAGGGCGGGTAAAACGTATTGCTGTCCCGTTGCAGGGAGGCGGATTTTATTTGGCTTAAAAAAGCCCCAAATCCCGGAACCACCACGCACTGGTACCTGTAAAGAAGATTCGCTATGTGCACTTCGAGTTGCATAAAAACAAAGATGACAAAATTTAACAATTTGAACAACCTGAGGCGAAGTCTTTTTATCAACACAACATTGGGGGAAACTTGTTAATTGTAGCGTTAAATGGAAGAAAATGAAATAGTTGCAAAGCTGAGACTGCAGGTTATTCCAGGAATTGGACCCGTGAATGCAAGGAAGTTGGTCCGACATTTCCGAAGTGCATCGGACATTTTCAGGGAATCGGAGAATGCCCTTCTTCAAATCCCGGGGATTGGCGGGGGAATCGTTAAGAACCTTCTCGATGAAAAATTTCAACGCCTGGCAGAACGGGAATTTGTAAGGATTCAGCGGGATGGAATGCGCTGCCTGGCCTTCGGGGATCCTGAATTTCCACCGTTGCTCCGACAGTGTGCGGATGCCCCCCTGCTCCTTTTCCTCAGGGGTGCGATATCTTTCGAAAAAAAGAGGTTTATAAGTATAGTTGGGACCCGTAACATGACCTCAAGGGGTCGTTCCTTTTGCGAACGGTTTGTTGCTGACCTTTCGCCCTATGCCCCAGTGGTGGTGAGCGGACTGGCATTCGGTGTTGATATTTGCGCCCACCAGGCTGCCTTAAGGCAGGGGTTGGAGACAGTCGCGTGCCTGGCCCACGGACTTGACCAGGTATATCCTCAGGCGCATTCCGCAGTTGTATCGAAAATTCAGGAACAAGGGGGCCTGCTGTCTGAATTCTGGTTGGGGACGACCCCGGAGCCTATGAATTTTGTCAGACGTAACCGGATCATTGCCGGTCTTAGTGAGGCGACCGTGGTCGTGGAATCAGCGGTAAAGGGAGGCAGCCTGATCACGGCCGATCTGGCCTTCGGATATAACAGGGAAGTATTTTCTGTTCCCGGCCGTCCAGGGGACGTTTACAGCCAGGGGTGTAATCTGATGATACGGAATCAAAAGGCTCAACTTCTCCAGACTGCAGAAGAATTTGTGAGTTCTATGAACTGGGATTCGGATCGCATCCATAACCGCCCTGCCCAATCTGCTTGGCGGAACCGGGAAGACCTACAGGGTGATGAAGGGTCGGTGGCAGGCTTTCTCGCGGACAGGGGTGAACAGCTGCTGGACGAAATTGCGTTTGGGTGTCAGCTACCCGTGAAGGAAGTTGCGGCAGTCCTGTTCCAGCTTGAAATGAAGGGTGTTGTAGACCCCCGGCCCGGCAAGCGGTTCCGATTGAAAGGTGGTTGAAAATATCCCTGCAGGTCGGGAATCTGCTTCGCGCAGATTTTGTTGAGGAGCCCCCTCAGGTCAGTAGCCCACTTTTTTTCGCACCCTCTCCAGCACCTGTTCGGCTACTTCATGCGCCTTCTCCGCTCCCTTGTACAGGGCTTCATCTATTTCGGCCCGGTGCTCCATATAGTAGTTATAGCGCTCCCGTGCCTCTCCAAAAGACCTGAGGATGCATTCATAGAGCGCCTGCTTGGCATGACCGTACCCGTAATTACCGCTGAGGTAATTCTCACGCATTTCAGCCACCTCTTCCCTGCCGGCAAGAAAGCTGTAAAGGGCAAAAACCGTATCCCCGTCAGGGTCCTTGGGCTCTTCCAGGGGGGTGCTGTCCGTGACAATGCCCATGATCTGCTTGCGCAGCTTTTTGTCCGGAAGAAAGATATCAATCAGGTTTCCCTTGCTCTTGCTCATTTTTTGTCCGTCGGTCCCGGGAATATACATGGTTTGTTCCTGTACCCCGGCTTCCGGCATGACGAAGGTTTCTCCCATCTGGGCGTGAAACCGCGCGGCTACATCGCGTGTCATTTCCAGGTGCTGCAGCTGGTCTTTCCCAACCGGGACGATTTCGGCATCGTATAAGAGGATGTCGGCAGCCATCAGCATCGGATAGGCAAAAAGGCCCGCATTTACATCTTCCAGCCTATCCGCCTTGTCCTTAAAAGAATGGGCCAGGGTGAGCCGCTGGTACGGAAAAAAGCAACTCAGGTACCAGGCCAGCTCGGTTACCTGCGGGACATCGCTCTGGCGATAGAAAACCGTTTTTTCGATGTCAAGCCCGAAAGCCAGCCAGGCCGCGGCGGTGGCATAGGTGTTTTCTCTAAGGGTTTCCCCATCCTTGATTTGCGTGAGGGAATGCATGTCCGCGATAAAGAGAAAGGAATCATTCTCCGGGGCGGAAGCCATAGTGATGGCTGGGCGTATAGCGCCCAGAATGTTTCCTAAATGCGGGGTGCCGGTACTTTGAATCCCGGTGAGAATCCGTGGCATAGAATGCGGTTTGTAATCCAGGCACAAAAGTAAGTTAAATACCAGAACCCTCCCAAAATTCTTACTTTTGGACCCATGCGGAAATTGACAAAAAAAACAGGACAGGCCCTGTTTCGTATTTGGTTTTACTTCCTGGTGGCCCTTCCCATATTCGTATTTTTCCCCCTGCTACTGCTTTTTACCCTATCGGAAAGAACCTATCCCCAATTTTTTTGGCTTGCCCGCAATGTTTGGGCTGCCTGCATTCTCTATGGCATGGGATGCCCCCCCCGCATTGTCTTTGAGGAGCGACTGGAGCACGGGAAGAGCTATATGCTGGTGGCGAACCACACCAGCATGCTAGACATAATGGCGATGCTTCGGGTAAGCAGGAACCCTTTTGTCTTTGTAGGCAAAAGGGAGTTAGTGAATATCCCGGTGTTCGGATTTTTCTACAAGCGTGTCTGTATCCTGGTAGACCGGGAGGACAGCAGGAGCAGGTCCGCTGTCTATCGCAGGGCCAACCGTCGTTTGCAGCAGGGGCTGAGTATCTGTATTTTTCCAGAAGGAGGAGTGCCGGAGGAGGCCGTGGAGCTGGACACTTTCAAGGACGGGGCTTTTAAGATGGCTATAGCACACCGGATTCCCGTGGTCCCAATCACCTTTTACGATAATAAAAAGCGGTTTCCGTTCAGGTTTTTCAGTGGAGGGCCAGGGCCGCTGCGCATCAGGGTCCACAGATTCTTCCCGACTGATGAGCTCAGAAAAAAAAAAAAAAAAGACTTAAAGGATA
>SBFL01000191.1 GCA_006227965.1 Bacteroidota bacterium
TTCTTGTCCCCAAAGGCGTGATTTGTATTGGTTTCTTTGGCTGCTTTGGCTACCTTTGACCGAAATTACGCAGGATGAAACCAGATCTTTTTGAAGCCCCGGATTACTATCAGCTGGACGATTTATTTTCGGAGGAACACAAGCTTGTAAGGGATGCCGCCAGGAGTTGGGTCAAACGGGATATCAGCCCGATCATTGAAGAATATGCCCAAAAGGCTGAATTTCCAACACAGATCATTAACGGACTTGCTGAAATTGGTGCCTTTGGCCCGTATATTCCGGCTGAATATGGGGGCGCAGGGCTGGATCAGATCAGTTATGGTCTCATCATGCAGGAAATTGAAAGGGGAGACAGTGGAGTGCGTTCCACAGCCTCTGTACAGTCTTCCCTTGTCATGTATCCAATCTATGCTTACGGGACAGAAGAGCAGCGTAAAAAATACCTGCCCCGTCTGGCCAGCGGCGAGTTGATGGGCTGTTTCGGGCTTACCGAACCGGACCACGGTTCGAACCCCGGAGGAATGGTGACCAACTTCAAGGATAAAGGAGATCATTTTCTGTTGAACGGGGCAAAACTATGGATATCCAACGCGCCCTTTGCCGATATAGCGATTGTCTGGGCCAAGGATGAAGGGGGCAGGATCCACGGCCTGGTAGTTGAAAGGGGTATGGAAGGCTTTTCCACCCCTGAGACTCACAATAAGTGGTCCCTCAGGGCTTCTGCCACAGGGGAACTGATTTTCGACAACGTCAAAGTACCCAAGGAAAACCTGCTGCCGGGCAAAAACGGCCTGGGGGCACCCCTTGGATGCCTTGATTCGGCCCGGTACGGGATTGCCTGGGGCGCTATTGGGGCAGCTATGGACTGCTATGATACGGCCCTGCGCTATGCACGGGAGCGAATTCAGTTTGACAAGCCCATTGCCGCCACCCAGCTGCAGCAGAAGAAGCTGGCAGAAATGATTACCGAGATTACCAAGGCACAACTGCTGGCCTTCCGCCTCGGCCAACTGAAGAACGAGGGACGGGCCACCACTGCCCAGATCTCAATGGCCAAGCGGAACAATGTGGACATGGCGATCCGGATTGCACGGGAAGCAAGGCAGGTGCTCGGCGGAATGGGGATTACCGGGGAATACCCCATCATGAGGCACATGATGAACCTGGAATCCGTCATCACCTATGAAGGCACCCACGACATCCACCTGCTCATAACCGGAGCCGATATCACCGGAATTAACGCCTTCAAATAGGTTTCACTACAGGATTTTGCTGAGAATGCCTTCCATTTCAGCAAGTGCCCCCCTGGCCTTGTCTGCAAACCCAAGGAGGTTTTTTGCACGCACCAGGTTTTGGCCGGGATAGGCTGTCCGGTAATGTTTGTCCCCCAATAAATGATCTGCAAGGGCCCGGATTCCGTGGAGTGTTGGCATCAGGACCACGCCATGGTGGAGCCACCGGGCTTCCTTTCCTTCTATTTTAAACCCACTTTCCTGCCAACCCCGTACATAGGCCTCAAACATATTCAGATCCACCTGAACCCGTTCGCGGGTTGGGTAGGATTCAGGCAGGGGATTCACCAGGGTTCGGGCAGCATCCCCGAAATCGTACAGAAGGTGCCCGGGCATTAGGGTATCCAGGTCGATGAGGCAAAGACCCTTTTCTGTGGCAAGGTCGAACAGGAAATTGCTCAGTTTGGTATCGTTGTGGCAGATCCGTATCGGAAATTCTAAGATGGGGATTTTACGGCAGAAGGCAATCAGGTCCTGACTTAAGTCCAGTTCCGTTCCAGCTTCCTCAGCACGATCCGCTACCCCCCTGGAAATGGCCTGCTCAAGCTCCTGTGCCCGCCAGGAGAGGTCGTGGAAACGGGGAAGGGGGGTGAGCAGCCTTTCGACCGGTGCACCGCAGACCAATTGATGGAAGCATCCCAGAATCCTTCCGGCCTCCCTGCTTACCGCCGGACTGTCCGTGCTTTCGAGGGTTCCGGAGTTCCCGATGTAGCGGAACAAACGCCATACTTCCCCCGATTCGGTTTCCAGCCAGGGGGTTCCTTCAAGGGTGTGTTCCAGCTTCAGTGCGGTATAGGAAGGGCCCTGCAGAAACGGGAGCATCAGCACGAGGTTTTCCATGACCTGCCTTACCTGCGGAAAAACACCGGTATTGATTTTTTGCAGGATATATACGGGGCTGCCAAGGACAGTTACCCGATACGTATCATTGATGTACCCATGGGAAACCCGCTCCAGCACAGTTTCGCAATTCTCCAGCCCAAAACGGGAAAGGATAGCTGGGACATTGGCAGGAGGCATTTCAGGTTGATTTTATGAAGGGTCCCAAAGAGGGGAGGGATATTTTCCTTCCGTGGAAAGGTCCTGCAGGGCCTGTACAGCCAGATCCTTGTCTGCCGCATAGGTAACCCCGAACCACTGGCTCTCAGACGGGATGACTTCAACATTGGCACTGCCGGTGCGAAGCATGTCCTGGATCACGAACGGGAGGTAGATTTCCCCTTTGGCCGGGTCTTCTGCCGTGGAAAGGAATTCCCGGAAATCCGATTCGATCTTGGGGAAAAGGGACGGTTGGCAAACCCAGAAATTCATACTTACCAACTCCTCCCCGGTAAACGTAAGACCGCTGTCCGCATCCCGGATCCGGCCTTCCCGGTCCTCAATCTCAATTCGTTCATCCACGGATACCAGGGAAGAACCTTCCCGGCTGCACACGCCCCGTGATACGGATCCATGGGGCGAGAGCGTGTCTTTCAGGGTGTAGGCCACCAGACCGAATGCATCCCGCCCCCTGCCGTCCTGCATAAAAGCGGCGGCCCGTGCATAGGCCTCCTGCCCGTAATAGTCGTCTGCATTGATCGCCACAAAGGGATTTGCAATGACGTTTCGGGCCGTCCATACGGCATGGGCCGTCCCCCAGGGTTTCGGTCGTTCTCCGGCAAACTGACTGCCTGCGGGCAGGTCGGTGAGTTCCTGGGCAAGCACATCGAGGCTTACGTGGGAGGGTAGTCGCCTGCTTAGGTATTCCCTGAGGAATTCCACATTGTCCCTTTGTGTAATCACCACGATGTGGTCAAAGCCATTGGAGATGGCGTCGTAGATGCTGAATTCCATCAGGAATTCGCCTTTGGGGCCGAGATCGTCGAATTGTTTCAGTTTTCCGTAGCGGCTTCCTTTACCGGCTGCCATCAGGAGTAAGGTCATTACAATCTTGTTTTGGGCCCTAAATTAAGGTTTTGAGAGGGAAAACTACGAATGAGTAAAGGATTTCCTAACTTCCGGTTAGAAAACTTAATCTGAATCTTACAGTATGGAATCCAGAAGGTCCTTCCTCCAGAAAACCGCCCTGGCCACAACCGCCTTGGGGCTTTTCCCGGCTGGGCAGTATGCTTTTAATTCAATGCAGGAGCTACCTGTTCTTCGGGTGGGGCTTATCGGGGTGGGCCTCAGGGGAACCAACCACCTGAATAACCTGCTCTTGCGGGAAGATGTATCGATTACCGCCCTTTGCGATACGGATCCCTCCCGCCTGGAACTCTGTTCCGGACTCATAGAAAAGTCCGGGAAACCAAAGGCGCAGACCTTTGGCGAACTTCCTTATTCCTACCGGGACCTGCTCGCCCTGGAAAATGTGGATGCCGTGGTGATTTCCACCCCCTGGCAGTGGCATACCCCCATGGCCGTGGATGCCATGAAGGCAGGGAAATACACCGGCCTGGAAGTATCTGCGGCCATGACCCTGGAGGAATGCTGGGACCTGGTCAATACCCATGAGAACACCGGGACTCACCTGATGCTCCTTGAAAACGTGAACTACAGGAGGGATATCCTCGCTGTGCTTCGCATGGTGCGGGAAGGGGTTTTCGGGGAAATGGTGCATTTCAGGTGCGGCTACCAGCACGACCTCAGGGAGGTGAAATTCAACAATGGGAAGCAGCCGTACGGAGGCGGCGTGGAATTTGGGGAAAAGGCCATTTCCGAAGCGCGCTGGAGGACGGAATATTCCCTGAAACGGAATGCTGATGTGTACCCGACGCACGGGTTGGGACCGGTGGCGGTTATGGCTGATGTGAACCGCGGGAACCGGCTGCTGAGCCTAACTTCCAACGCTACAAAGGCCATCGGACTGCATAACCACATCGTTCAAAAAGGTGGAAAAGAGCACCCGAATGCAGCCCTGAAATTCAAGCAGGGAGATGTTATCACCTCTACTATTGAAACCGCCCGGGGAGAAACAATCATTGTCACCCATGATTGCAACCTCCCGCGTCCCTATTCTCTCGGATTTCGTGTACAGGGGGCCAAAGGCCTGTGGGAGGTGGATGGCAGCCGCATCTACATCGAGGGGAAATCCGCCCCCCACCGGTGGGATGAAGCAGATCCCTGGCTGGACAGGTATGACCATCCCCTCTGGCAGAAGTACGGGGAGTACGCCTCCGGCTCTGGCCATGGGGGCATGGATTTCTTTGTGTTGCACGCCTTTGTGGAATCTGCCAGAAAAGGAGTTTCACCCCCTATTGATGTGTATGATGCGGCGAGCTGGAGTGCAGTTACCCCTCTTTCCGAACGCTCTATAGCGGAAAATGGGGCTCCCCAGTTTTTTCCTGATTTTACCAGGGGAAAGTGGATGCAGCGCAAGCCCTATAACTGGATCAAGGACTCCTATTAAGGGTTGCATAGCTTTATCCCCGGGCGTTACCGTATGTAAACCTGATTTATGTCATATGCCGGTCCGCCTGCCTGGACTAGTTTTGTAGGAAACAGCAGCAACATGTGTGATCTCGTCCAGAAATACAACGTTCCTGGCCCGCGATATACGAGTTATCCTACCGTCCCGTACTGGGACCTGGATTCCTTCTCGGGAAAAAAATGGGAGGAAAGTGTCCGTCGCTCCTTTGAGGAAAGCAATGATAAAACGGGTATCAGTTTGTATATCCACCTGCCTTTTTGTGAAAGCATGTGCACTTTTTGCGGATGCCACAAGCGCATTACACGCCGGCACAGCGTGGAAATCCCTTATATCGACGCCCTACTGAAGGAATGGGAGCTCTACAGAAAGCTTTTCGGCAGGCGTCCGGTAATTCGCGAACTACACTTTGGCGGGGGTACTCCCACGTTTTTTTCGCCGGAAAACCTGCAAATGTTGCTCCGTGGAATATTCAGGTTTGCAGACCGGGCCCCGGATTGGGAATTCAGTTTTGAAGGACACCCCATGAATACCAGCAGGGAACACCTCAGGGTCCTCTACGAGGCTGGTTTCCGCAGGGTTTCATATGGGGTGCAGGATTACAATGAGACTGTGCAGCGCGCCATCAACCGTATACAACCCTTTGAACAAGTAGCCGAGATTACAAGGATTTCCCGGGAAGAGGGATATACTTCGGTAGGCCATGATATCATTTACGGACTCCCATGTCAGA
>SBFL01000346.1 GCA_006227965.1 Bacteroidota bacterium
CACCCGTCCCGCAGGAGTAGGTCTCAGCCTCCACGCCCCTTTCATAGGTCCTCACTTCAAACCTGTTGTCCCCAGCGGGGTGCACGAAGTTGATGTTGCTTCCTCCAGAACCGTAGAGCCCGTAACGCAGCCTGGCCCCTTCCCGGGGTACATCCAGCTCCTCCCAGGGTTCCCACAACTGGACGTGGTGGGGGGATCCGGTATCGAGCCAGAGATATTTGCGGGTATCGTGAATTTCGGTGACATCCTTCATCTTGAGGGCGATCTTTCCATCCCTTATGTGGGCCTCGTGCGGGCCGTCAATTGCGGTAAAATTGCAGGAATCTTCAATCAGTCCAAGGTATTTCGCGAAAGCGACTATACAACGCCCCCCGTTCCCGCACATGCTTCCTTCCCGTCCGTCGGAATTGTAATAGACCATCCTGAAATCTGTCGATTTGTCAGTTTCCAGCAGGATAAGGCCGTCAGCCCCGATCCCAAAACGTCTGTGACAAAGCTGTGCAACGGTTTTGGTATCTTTTTTGGGGAACAGATTGCTGCGGTTGTCCACCAGGATGAAATCGTTTCCGGTGGCCTGATATTTGAAAAACGAGCGTCCCATCGCCCCAAAGATACATTTTAATCGGGCTTACGCTCCCGTTAAAATGTCGTTAAACGAAAATACGATGGCAAAAAAACCTGTTACTTTTAAAGAACCAAATTAAGTACGCTTATGAAACGAATGGGAGGATTATTTCTAGTCGCTTTGCTGGCCGGATCTTTGACGTTAGGCGCCTATAAACTCTTCTTTGAGGATACGCATTACGGGGCTGCGCTGCAGCAGGAATCCATGCCGGTTTTCCAGACCAGCAACCCCGGGGCGAACTCCGCCGGGATCGATGAGGCTGATTTTACCCTTGCCGCGGAGAAGACGGTCAATGCGGTGGTGCATGTCAAAAACATCACTATTAACAGGAGCCCCAGCAACATATTCGAATTCATCTACGGATATGGGGAACAGGGACGTCCACAGGTGGGTACCGGTTCCGGGGTGATCATTTCCCCGGATGGCTATATCGTTACCAACAACCATGTAATTGCAAAGGCAAACCAACTCATGGTCACCCTGAATGACAATAAGACCTACGAGGCTACGGTAGTAGGAACTGACCCGAATACCGATATTGCCCTGCTGAAGGTAGAAACCGAAGCGCCCCTGCCCTATCTGGCTTTCGGAGATTCTGACTATGTAAAGGTGGGCGAATGGGTACTGGCCGTCGGAAACCCGTTCAACCTGACTTCCACCGTTACGGCCGGCATTGTAAGTGCCAAAGCGCGGAACCTGGGGAGAAACCAGTCCTTTATTCAGACAGATGCCGCTGTAAACCCCGGGAACAGTGGCGGGGCCCTGGTCAATACCAATGGGGAACTCATCGGGATCAATACGGCCATTACCTCCCAGACCGGTTCCTACATTGGGTATTCCTTTGCCGTACCCAGCAATATAGCCCGTAAAGTAGTACAGGACCTCCTCGAATACGGTGACGTTATAAAAGGGGTGTTGGGGGTGAGTTCCATTCCTCCGGAATACGCTGCTGAATATGGGGTAGAGCAGGTAGATGGGGTCTTCGTGGCCCAGGTCGAAGAGGATTCGGGAGCCGAAGATGCCGGTTTGCAGAAGGGAGATGTAATCAAGCAGATCGACGGGATCCGGATCCGCAAATTCTCCGATCTGACCGGGTATATTGCCTCCAAGAGCCCGGGAGATGTGGTGGAGGTCCGTCTGGAAAGGGACGGGGAGCCCCGTGTGATCCCTGTGGAAGTCCGTGAACGCCAAACCCTCCAGATTCCCGTACTCGGGTTCATCGTAAAGAACCTGTCCGAAGAAGACCAGGCCAAATACAACACAAGCCGGGGGGTCAAGATCGTGGAAGTTCCTGAAAATTCCCGTAAATACAAATTAGTCGGAAAGGTGATCCTCGCAGTGGACGGCCAGCAGATAAGGGATATCAAGGATGCCCGTAAATATTTCAGTTCCATCTCGCGGTATGGACAAACCAGTATTACCCTTCTGGATGAAAAGGGGGAAAAAGAGCGGGTAATTTTCCAGTAAACCCGTCCTGCGAAGCGAAACTAAATCCCGCTCACTCCGGCGGGATTTTTTATTACACTAATTTTTATGGCGAAAAGGCTTGAAGTTTATAGTTTTGCGGAAAATTAAAACAACCACCAATGAGCCGTACGAGCACCTACGAAAAGGAACTGGCCTTTCAGGCCGATCGGAGGAAAGCAACAACCGAATTTATCAAGATCATCAGCGACCTCTGGTACGACAAGGCCATTGAGGTCGTTTTGTTCAGGAACCAGATCCTGGACCGGAATGTGAGCGATATCATTAACCTTCACGAATACGCCGGTCAGTTCGTTCAAAAACCCATTTCCATTTTTGATTCTGTGGAATTGCTGCGTGCGATCAATGACATAAAACTGCCTCCCTCAAAACTGGATATCGGCAAACTTACTTTTGAATACCATTCTGACGACCAAAATAATCATCACAATGTAAAGGCCTTCATCCTCGATAAGCTCAAGGATGCCCAGTCCTATCCGGAAATCGAGCCCAAAGATGTAATCCTCTATGGTTTCGGACGAATCGGGCGGCTGTTGGCCAGAGAACTTATGGCAAAAACCGGGAAGGGCAACCAGCTCCGTCTGCGGGCTATTGTCACCCGGGGCAAGCTCACTCCCGAAATCCTTGAGAAAAGGGCGGCCCTGCTGCGTACGGATTCGGTACACGGACAATTCAGTGGCACCGTGGAGGCAGACCCGGATGAAAATGTTCTGGTAATCAACGGTACCAGTGTACATATGATCGAGGCAGGAAATCCGGAAGAGATCGATTATACGGAATACGGCATATCGGACGCCCTGGTGATCGACAACACGGGTGCCTTCAGGGATGAAGCCTCCCTGGGAAGGCACCTGAAGGCCAGGGGAGTCGCAAAGGTATTGCTGACCGCCCCGGGCAAGGACATGCCCAACATTGTACATGGGGTAAACCACCGGGAATTCAACCCGGACAAGGTGGCCATCTACTCCGCGGCTTCCTGCACTACCAATGCCATAACCCCGCTCCTTAAGGTAGTGGAGGATTCCCTGGGGATAAAGAAAGGTCATATCGAAACGATCCACGCCTATACCAATGACCAGAACCTGGTTGACAACATTCACCCAAAATACCGGAGGGGCCGGGCCGCCGCCCTCAATATGGTGATCACGGAAACAGGTGCCGGCAAGGCCGTAGCCAAGGCGCTGCCTGCACTGCAGGGAAAACTTACTTCTAATGCAATCCGGGTTCCCGTTCCTAACGGCTCCCTGGCCATCCTCAATTTGGAAATCAAGAACAAAACCTCCCCTGAAGGCATCAACACGATCGTTAAAAAGTATGCCCTGGAAGGAGATCTCGTTGAGCAGATCAAGTACTCCCTGAGCAACGAGCTCGTCTCGTCAGATATCATAGGGACCTCTGCCCCTGCGATTTACGACAGCAGGGCTACCATTGTGTCCCCGGACGGAAAGAGCATCTTGCTGTATGTATGGTATGACAACGAATACGGATATGCACATCAGGTGATCCGCCTTTCCAAGTACATTGCCAAGGTCAGGCGTTTTACGTATTATTAAAGGCTTGGGCAATGGGCCATTTTCCAATTTTTTCCGTATATGTGAAAGGGATTGACTTTGATTTTTTACCATTCCATAATATTGAAGTACTTTAGTCGCTCCTTAAATCATTATTTACCAAAGAACAATCTGACATGAGGCTACTGAAACACGTCATTCTGAGCCTGGCCTTTTTTGCCGTGGGCTTTGCCTGGTCCCAGGAAGAGGAACAGGAACCCTCCCTTGATGGGGGAACCATTGAAAGCCAGTTTGATTTTCTCTACCGCAAGTCCGGGAACTACAATGCAGAAGGCAGGAGATACGAGGTGGTGCGGAAAATCCAGCTGGACAAATTGCGGGATAACATTCTCGATAGCCTGAGCGCATCCCGGTCCAAGTTCGAGGAACTTAATGCGATCATCGCCAGACATGAAGGCACCATCGAAGACCTGAATGCCAAACTGGAAACCACCACGAGCCAACTCGCTGAGGTAACGGAGGAAAAGGACAGCATGTCCTTTTTTGGGGCACAGGTTTCGAAGACTACCTATAACCTGATCCTGTGGACGATCATTATCGTTTTGATGCTATTCCTGCTGTTGTTTGTATACAAATACCGCCGGAGCAATGTCCTTACTCAGGAAGCCAAGGTAAAACTGGGCGACCTTGAAGCGGAATACGAGGAACACAGAAGGAGGGCGCTCGAACGGGAGCAGCGCATCAGCCGGCAGTTGCAGGACGAGATCAACAAACACAAAAAGGGAAAGCAATAGGACGTGGGAGCCCCGTATCGGGCTGCCTGCTGACCTTTTAGTCCTGTCCCGGCGTCAGGCCCTTTGAGGATGCCGGAATTCTCTATTTTTGCACCATACGGGCATACGGGCCCGTCGAAAGCACTGTGCCATGCGCATTGATATCATCACAGTACTTCCTGATCTCCTTCAAAGCCCTTTTGGAGCCTCTATCCTGAAACGGGCTATTGACAGGGGGCTGGTAGAGGTATACCTGCATAACCTCAGGGATTATGCCTCGAACAAATACAAACAGGTAGATGACTATCAATTTGGCGGTGGGGCGGGAATGGTCCTCATGGCGGAGCCGCTGGACCGTTGCCTTCAGGAGCTTACAAAAGGCAGAAAGTACGATGAAATCATTTACATGACCCCTGACGGGACCCCGCTGAACCAGAGGATGGCAAACCAGCTTTCCATGCAACAGAACCTGTTGGTGATCTGTGGGCACTATAAGGGAATCGACCAGCGAATCCGGGACCTCTGGGTAACCCGTGAGATCTCCATAGGGGATTACGTCCTTTCCGGAGGAGAACTGGGGGCAGCCGTCCTGTGTGACGCTGTAATCCGGCTGTTGCCGGGAGTTTTAAACGACGAGACCTCAGCCCTCACGGATACCTTCCAGGACAACCTTCTTGCCCCACCGGTGTACACCCGTCCGAGGGAATTCAGGGGGCTGCAAGTTCCCGGGGTATTGCTCAGCGGTGATTCTGGCAAAATCGAGGCGTGGCGTGAAGAGCAGGCATACAAGCGCACCAGGGAGCGCAGACCCGATCTGCTGGACACCGGAGACGATCCAAAAATGGATTGATTTTTCTTGCCAATTGGGATTTATCGCTTATTTTTGCACACGATTTTGGATCAACCTCTGACGAGAAACGTGAATGTTGCTTCGAATAAACCTAAAGCAAAACCATGGAGTCTTTAGTAAAATTTGTTGAAAACGAATTTGT
>SBFL01000289.1 GCA_006227965.1 Bacteroidota bacterium
ACTTAAAGTATTTAGGTCAACCCTTAATGGGTGCAGGGATTTCCTGCGGGCCCAGGTGCTTAGCCAGAAAACCCATCATCACCCTGTAGAGGTGGATGGAGTTTTCCTCCTTCCCAAATCCATGTCCTTCATCGTATTTAACCATGTAGGGCACGTCATACCCCTTCTTGCGAAGGGCCTCCACAATCTGGTCGGATTCATCAATGTTCACCCTGGGGTCGTTTGCCCCCTGAACCACAAAAAGCGGTTTTTTGATCCTGTCAATCTGATATACGGGTGAAACTTCTTCCATGATGGTTTTCTCCTCCGGGACATCTTCATCATACCAGATCTCCTTTAGCATTTTAAGGTAGGGTTTCCAGTAAGGCGGAATGGTCCGCATGAAAGTAAAGAGGTTCGAAACCCCTACATAATCAACGCCGCAGGCATAGAGATCCGGGGTTTTGGTAAGCCCCCTCAGGACTGCATACCCGCCATGGCTGCCTCCATAAATAGCCGCCTTATCAGCATCCACCCAGCCCTGGTCAATCACGTACTGAAGTCCATCCTCCACATCGTCCATGGCCTTTCGGCCGATTTGTTTGAAGCCGGATACCAGGAATTCCTTCCCGTACCCACCAGAGATCCGGAAGTTGACCTGCAGGGTCGCATAGCCGCGGCTTGCGAACAACTGGGCCTCGGGGTTAAAGCCCCAGGAATCCCTGATTCCCTGGGGTCCTCCATGCGGATTCACAACCACCGGCACCTTCTGTCCCTGCAGTGCTGCTTTGGGCAGGGTAATATACCCGTGAAGGGTAATGCCGTCCCTGCTCTTGAAGGTGATAGGGCGCATTTCGGCCATATCTTCCTCCTTCAGCTGAGGCATCAGGTTATAGAGTTCCGAGATTTCATCCTTCACGACGTCATACAGGTAATAGGTCCCATAAAGTTTGTCACTCTGTACGAAAATCAAAAGTTTGTCTTCCTCATCGGTTACATCGGGAATGCTATATTGTTTTCCGGGGAACCGATCCGTAATTTTTTTGTGCAATTCCCTGAAGGTATCGCTTACCGGAACGATTTCCCTTTTGGTTCCCTCATAGACAAAATAATCCACTTCCCAGTCACGCTTCCTGGATGTTCCCATGCCTCCGGCATCGAAATCCTCATGAGCGAACAGGGTTTCAATCGTTTTATCTTCCTTCAGGTCATACAGGACTATTTCCGCCTTGTCTGATTCCAGGTTGGTCAACACATAGGCATCATGAGGGTTAGGCGTGGTGTAGGCAAATTCCATAATGCCGAAATTATCTTTCCAATCGAGACTTTTAAGGAGGTTAAAAGTCCCATCCGTACCTCCGTAGTAGATATCCTGTTCAACACCATCCCTTAATTTGACAAACCCTCTCAGGTTGCCGTCCTTGTCAAAATCATACCCCATAATAGGGTTGGCAAGGTCTTCATTGGAATAGAGCTGTTCGGCAGCACCGCTTCTTACGTTTACCCTGTAAGGCTCGAACACCTGTGGGTTGTTCTTATTCATGCTTACGATAATGTGCTGCTTATCTTCTTTTACAAGTTCCAGAATGCTGGCGCGTACCCCCTCATACGGGGTCAGGTCTATAAGGTCAGAACCGTCCAGGTCCACACCATAGATATGGTAGTTTTCATTACCCCCTTTATCCATCACATATACCAGGCGCTCGTTGTTCACCCAGCCGTATCCCCGGACCAGTTCTTCTTTTTCCTCTATTGCCCGTGTTATTTTTGCGGTGCTGAGTTCCTTTACGTAGATGTGGCGTTTGCCATTTTCGTCCTTTTCGCGGTAGGAGAGGTACTTCCCGTCCGGTGAGAACCGGAAGGTCGAGGCCTTGGGCCTGGCAAAGTAATCTTCAACAGAGTAGTGGTAATTCCCCTGATCCACAGCCGCGAGCGCATCTAATTCGGCATCAGCAGTTACGAGTTCCGGGGTCCCCGGCACTGTCACCTCTCCCTTTTCTAGAACCAGCGGCAGTTCCATCCCGGACTGATAAAAGGTGCCTTCAAGGGTTTCCCCTTTAAGAGAGCCCGTATACTTAATGCCGGCTGCCCGTACATTCAGTGTCAGGGACCCATCGGCCCAGGTGACCTCATCCACCGGAATCCCCGTGGCCCCCTGAGAGGGGCTGTCCATGGTGGCTGTGTAACCTTCCCCTTCCTGTTCCAGATGGAAAACCAACGGGATCTCCATCCCCTGCACTTCCAGGGTACCCTTCCAGGCACCGCTAAGGTCCTGCGCAATAACCTGTGCTCCCATCAGCAGGAATGCCACCAGAACCACGGTAACTCGATGTTTTTGAAAGAATTGTTTCATGAAAAATCAATTTTTGTTTTTGTCCATTTTGGAGGTCATTGTATAACCCTTCATACTAGTCTGTGCGGTGTACGATTTGTTACAGGAAAAGGGCAACAAAATTCAAGGGCTGGGGCCGAAATTCCGGGATCGTGTCTGGCGGATGTTGGAAGGCTTACCGGACAGCGGATTGAACCTGTCGGGGGCCCGGCATTCAACTCAGTAAGTGTATGGGATCACGTATGGATTATTTTGGGGGAAAGCCCTCAAATACCCTGGTGGCTATCGCCTGAAAACGCGCCTCCCGTTTTTCAGGGGAAGCACCTTCGTTGAAGCGGTCCTCGCTTACAGCCTGCCAAAGGGGCCTGCCCTGCCGGGCATCCCGCATCTCAAAGATAATTTCCCGCTCCAGCTGACCTGAATTCACGGGCAATCCGACAGATACACCGCCTCCCACATTTCCGCCTGTTCCGCCCATCCCTATCCCAACGGTGGACTGCCTGGGGTCCTCATACAAGTGGCTGTAAATGTTCAGGACCAGATCAGGGTCTTCGGAAAGCCGGATACCCCTGCCTTGAAGAACGCTTCCCACGGCCAGCAGGAGCCTGTTTTCATCCAGCTCGCTTAACCCCGTATTCAGGTCTGCCGCAAAATTATAGCTGCCGTAATTGCCAAAGACGGCACTCTGGTCGTAATCAAAGTGGACACGCACCGGAGCGCACCCAACAAGTAGTATCAGAAGGAATAAACAGCGTGCGCGCATGGGCATTATTTGACAAAAAAGGTACAGAATCCTTCGGAAACCGGGAAACAGAAGCCTCTTTATTCGTTCAACATCTCCCAGAGACTATCCTTGAGCCTGGCGATCCCCAGACCGGAAACCGATGATATAAATACCGGGGTGATTCCCGGTAACTCCCCGGACAGCCCCTCCCGCATTTCCTCTATGAGCTCCTCATCGAGCATGTCGCATTTTGAAATGGCCAGCACACGCTCCTTATCCATCAGCTCCGGGTTGTATTTGCGAAGTTCATCCAGGAGGATCCCATACTCCCTGGAGATGTCTGCACTGTCTGCCGGAACCATAAAAAGCAGGACGGAATTGCGTTCAATATGCCGCAGAAAGTAGTGTCCGAGGCCTTTACCTTCGGAGGCCCCTTCGATGATACCCGGGATATCCGCCACTACGAAACTTTTAAAATCGCGGTATTGCACAATCCCCAGGTTGGGTTTGAGGGTCGTGAATTCGTAATCAGCAATTTTGGGCTTGGCGGATGTAAGTACAGACAAAAGGGTGGATTTCCCTGCATTGGGGAAGCCCACCAGCCCAACATCCGCAAGAACCTTCAGCTCCAGGGTGAGGTTTTTCTCCTCCCCCGGAATTCCCGGTTGAGCATATCTCGGGGTCTGATTTGTAGCACTCTTAAAATGCCAGTTCCCACGGCCTCCCAGGCCTCCCTCGGCTGCGATTTCCTCCTGACCCTCGTCGGTAATTTCAAAGAGCACAACACCAGTCTCCGAATCCCTGACCACCGTACCCAGGGGTACCTCGAGAATAACATCTTCCCCATTGGCCCCGGTGCTTCGCTGCCTGCCGCCGTTCTCCCCATGGCCGGCCCTGAAATGCCGTTTAAACTTAAACCCAAGCAGGGTCCACAGGTTTTTATTGCCCCGAATGACCACGTGTCCCCCGCGGCCACCATCCCCCCCGTCAGGGCCTCCCTTTGCAACGAATTTCTCCCGCCTCAGGTGGGTAGAGCCAGCCCCTCCTTTGCCGGAAGCCAGGTAGATCTTGACATAATCGACAAAATTGCCTTCGGTCATGGGTTAATAATTAGGGTCGTTCGGATGTGCTGATGGGCTCAGAGGCTATCTATGACCCGGGAAAGACGGTCGGTGATTTCCTGTATTTCCCCAACGCCATTGACGCTGTGGAATTTTCCCTGTTCCTGATAGAAAGATTTCAAAGGTGCCGTTTTACGATTGTATTCCTCAAAACGATTCCGGATTTTGGCCTCGTCCTGATCATCAGACCTGCGGCTTACTTTTCCCCTTTCCAGCAACCGCTCAATAAGGACCTGATCATCCGCTTCGAGCGCAATGGTGGCATCTATCTTCATGTCCCGGCTTTCAAGGAAGTTGTCCAGGGCTTCCGCCTGGGCTGTTGTCCTGGGGAAACCATCAAAGATAAACCCGGATGCATCGGAAGTTTTTTCCACCTCTTCCTGCAGCATTTTTATGGTGACCTCATCCGGGACCAGTTCCCCCTTGTCGATATAGGATTGGGCCAGCTTGCCCAGATCGGTCCCGTTCTTGATATTATATCGGAAGACATCCCCCGTTGAGATATGCATAAGATCGTATTTCTCTTTGAGGAAAGCCGCCTGCGTCCCTTTACCGGCCCCTGGCTTCCCGAATAATACTAGATTGATCATGGAGTTTTGTTTAATTTGGTAGACATCGCGCAGGTTCCTTCCCTGTTCGCGATAATCCAGGCCGTATCCCACTATGAATTTGTCGGGGATTTCCATCCCGAAATAGTCGATCTGGTACTCTCCGCTGTAGATTTCAGATTTATAGAAGAGGGTGGCGATCCTGAAATCCCTGACATTCTTGTTTGAAAACATATGGACCAGTTCCTGAAGCGTCCTTCCGGTATCCACAATATCCTCCAGGATAATCACATCTCTCCCCTCCACTTGATCTGGCAGGTCTAGAAGGGTTTCCACGATTCCGGTGGAGGTGAGCCCCCTGTAGGAGCTCAGTTTGACAAACGTCACCTCGCAGGGATAGGGGTAGAATTTCAGGAAATCCGAAACGAACATGAATGATCCATTCAGGACTCCGACAAATACAGGGACCTTATCCCTGTAATCCCGCGCGATTTCATCTGCCACCTTTTGCACTGCCTGAAGTATCTCGGCTTCTGGCAAAAAGGGGACAAAACGCTTCCCTAAAAGGCTTACCGAATTTTCCATAGGTACTGGTCTGCGAATATAGTGTTTTGATTTTTCTTTTTAGACCGGCCCCCTGTGGTTTCTGAGATTATGTGGTATTTTTGTGCAACC
>SBFL01000093.1 GCA_006227965.1 Bacteroidota bacterium
GGTACATGTCCAAATGAAAATTGTCTTTGTAATCAACAACAAAAACAACCGCCTGGGAAAAATGCTTCCCGGGCTCGAGCAATATTGCCGAGAAGTAAACCTTGGGAGCGTACAGTTTCTTACAACCGTACGAAAAAAACACGCCATCCAACTGGCCAAACAGGCTGCTGAAAACCGTTGTGACTTTTTGATTGCCCTTGGGGGTGATGGCACCCTGCACGAGGTGATCAACGGTGTTATGCAAAGCAATCTGCCCGTAAACCTGTATCCTGCAATCGGGCTGCTCCCACTTGGTTCGGCCAATGATTTTGCCCGGACGGCACGCATCTCCAATTCCGTTGAAAACCTGATAGGACAAATACAAAGCAGGGCCACCCGAAAGATAGACCTTGGCAAAATAATCCTGCACCAAACCGGGGAGATACGCTATTTCATAAATATTGCAGGCGTCGGACTCGGAGCGGAAGTGGTGCAAACCATGGAACAATCTTCAAGTGTTTTTGGCCCGGGGTTCAATTATTTCAAACACATCCTAAAAGGGTTCCTGAACTATGTTAAAAAGGAGGTACGCTGTTCGGGCAGCACCTGGCTCTGGAAAGGCAAATTACTGCAAATGGCCGTGGCCAACGGACGCTCCTTTGGCAATGGGATCTGCATCGCCCCCGATGCCCGCATTGCCGACGGAATATTTCAGGTTGCGATCTTCGGGGACCTGAGTATCTGGGACTATCTGAAAAACCTGCACAAATTGAAAAAAGGATTGAAAATCGACCATCCGCAGGTTCACTACCACGATGTAAAAGAAGTGCTGGTTGAAAGCGATGACCCCTGTTACATAGAGGCCGATGGGGAATATGTAGGGATGGCCCCGGCCACCATCAGTATCCTGCCAAGGACGATCCGTTTTTTGGTGCCTCTGGAAGCCCAATAGGATCTTGTAAATTATTTATCCCAAGTGAAAATCATTTTGAATATCAGGCATACTTCTTCGGGACGTTTTTGTTTTAATCCGTTTAATTATGAATTTTAGGGTAGGGAAAGTGGTTTTATGGAAGCAATAGTAAACAAGCTGATTTGGGCAGTCATACTCCAGGGGCTCCTGCTTGGGTCCCTCTTCATATTATCCAGGAAACGAAGCAGCACTGCCAATAAATTGCTCGGTTTTTTTCTGCTTGCTTTTGTCCTGGAAGCCTTAACCAATGTACCCTTGAGCGATCTCGGCGGATATTCCACAAACGGATACTTTAGCCTGCCCGAGGCAAAACTCCTGCTGCCGGTACTCCTGTTGCACTATATGCTGGAAAAACTTGGGCAAACGGCCCGCTACCGCCACTTCCTCAGGGCCCATTACTTTATGGCCTTTGGATTTCTCACCATTACTTTATTCAATGTCCTGCTTTTCCTTTTCCAGGGGAAAGACCTGCACCAGGCTTTTGATTTTCATCGCATTGAGGCCGTATTTATGATCATGCAGTATTACGCCTTTTTCCTGACCATCGCGGCTATTGTCATATCGATCCGTGAGATGGTCAAATACAGGTCCCTAGTCAAAAACGCCTATTCCGACCTGGATTTGTTGCAGATCCGATGGTTGTGGACTTTGATCCTGGGGATCGTCCCGATAGTGGTGTTCTGGGGGCTGGAATTGATACGCATTGCGGCAGGGGGCCGGGGCATGTCGTCCTTTGTATCCCTTACCTGGCTGCTGATCATCGTGTTTATCTATTTCATCAGTTTTAAGGCATATCAAATAAAAGATCTGCTGGAAAACGCCCCTCTTTCACCGGAAAAAGAGGAGAAAGAACAAACGTGCGCCCCCAGGCAGGGCCAAAACGACTATCCGGATCTAGGAAGCGAACTGACCTCCTTTATGGAATCCAGCAATATCTACCTCCGGCATAACCTTACGCTGTACGACCTCTCCAAGGCCATGGAGGTATCCCCCCGGCTGATCTCGGGCTGTATCAATCAGAACCTGGGAAACAATTTTGTGGAATGGGTAAATGGGTTCCGCGTCGAAGCGGCGATAGCCAAGTTGCAGGACCCTGCTTTCGATCATTTATCCGTTGAGGGCATCGGCCTTGAATCCGGTTTCCAGTCGCGCTCTGCCATGTATGCTGCCTTCAAAAAGCAAACCGGATACAGTCCCGGTCACTTCAGGCAGTAACCTTGTCCTGATTCCTGAAATCAGCACATCAAACAGGCTGCATTACTGTTGCAGGGGCCATATCCTTGCGTCCTTTGATCAGAGAATCATGAAAATTTACAGTTATGAAACTTCAGCCTATTTCGAAAGGATCCCGGATAGAAGCGGTTGATGCCTTGCGTGGTTTTGCCCTCTTCGGCGTTTTACTGGCCAACATTCCCTTTGCCGGTCCGGAAACGATTACCGGTCAACTGGATGCTGCTCTGACATTTTTGTCCAATTTTTTGATATCACAGAAATTCATTACTGCATTTTCCATTCTGTTTGGGTTCGGCTTTTACATACAGATGACTCGGGCGGAATCTGGGAACATCAATTTCAGGAACTATTTCCTGATTCGAATGGGGCTGCTCTTCCTCATCGGGGTGATCCATTCCTATGGCCTCTGGAACGGGGATATCATCATGGCCTATGCCTTTGGAGGGGTATTCCTCTTGCTGGTTCGCAAGTGGCCGGTAAAAAAACTGTTCCTTTTGGCGCTTTTGTTCAACATAGTACTGACGGGGGTCTTCTTTATAGGCAACAGTGCGCTGGGCTGGCAGATCTACGACTATGATTATGCCCTGGATTCCGAATATCCCATAACCTCCTCTATCTCCAGGTATCTGACCATCAATTTCATCATGAATCCCTGGACGAACTTTCTGAAAGACATGCCCATTACCCTTGTCTTTACTTTCGGAAACATGCTGGTTGGTTTGCTCCTTGGCAAGCTTGATTTCTTCCGCCTTTCACAAAAAGCACGAAAAATCTCTGTTTACCTGATCGGTTTGGGCGCTACTATCGGATTAGCCTCCAGCTATTTCTATCACAAGATCATGGCCGGAGACATTGAACTGGACCTCCCCCTGCTCTGGGTGCCCTTTGTACTGGCAGGTGGCATGGTGCTTCACAGCCTGTTCTACATCAGCGTATTTGTCCGTGCCTACCAGCATCCTGTGTCTAAAAGACTCCTGAGCTTCTTTAACCACGTCGGGCGGACCGCTCTGAGCAATTACATCCTGCAATCTGTTTTCTATCTGACACTGTTTTACCATTGCACTCATTTGTTTCAACTCTTTGGCAAACTGACGATGGGGCAAACCTTTCTTCTGGGGCTGGTGCTGTTCGTGATCCAAACAGGAATCAGTTACTTCTGGCTTAAAAAACATGACCAGGGACCCCTGGAATTCCTTTGGAAAAAACTAAGTTACAGGATGGCGAAACCCAGATCGTAGCTTATGTTGCGAAGGTTTTTTTTCCGGGGATTTCACTGAAGAAGGGCCTTATTTTATGCGCCGGAAACGGTATCGGTCCTCACCCGCCCCTGTAATGTAAATTTTCCTTGACTTATCCGACATAAATTCCTCGGTTCCCCGCCCGGTTGATAGGCTCTCAAATGCAGGGAAAGAGAACCTTTATCCTAACCCTATAACCTTGAACCTTGAACCTTGAACCTTGAACAAAAATAAAAACCTGCCTACTGCCGACTGCCACTGCCAACTATCCCTGCCTACTCCCTACTCCTCCCCGGCCTCCCATCCTTATCGAGTTCCAGCAACTCGATCTTCCGGAACTCCGTTGGGTGGCTTTCGGCCTGAATGGCTATGTATCCTGAAGACATGGGTTTTCCCTCTGTATACTGGTCCGGGGTATACCCTTCAACATCCCCGCCCCCAATTGTAGGTTTCATGTAAGTCATCACGGTATCCCCTTCAACCAAATGGTGTAATACGGAATCCCCCAGAACGATCATTTCAACGGTGACCCAATTATCACCCCTGTAGGTTTTGGAGGAGGATTCAATACAGTGTTGCGTGCGGAGTTCCCCATCGATGACCACATTGGACCCGGGCGTGCACAGGTTCATGGTGGGTCGTTCCCCGGACTGCCTCCCCCCTAGGAGCTGGGCTTCCAGGGAAATGGGAAAATCCTGATCCAGCCCCATGTTGGTAGCCGGCTGGCTGTGCAGCATAAAACCGTTGTTTCGGAAGGCCCAGTCCGGCCCGTCCGGGACCTGCTCTCCCACAAAGCGGTATTCGGCCCGAAGGCGGTAGTGACTGAAGGGTTTCTCATAAAAAAGGTGGCCATACTCTTCGCCGAAGGTGTCATAGCGGTCATAGGAGACCTTCAGAATGCCGTTCTCGACCCGGAAAGTATCCCTGAAATTATCCCCCACGGCATAGCCGCGGATCTTTACCTGCCAGCCTGTAAGGTCCCTGCCGTTGAATAGCTGTATCCAACCGGGCTCCCCATTGGCAGGTTTGCAGGCAAACAACAGGAGGGAACAAAATGAGAGGGCCAGAAAGTATTTCACCGGGATGTCTTAGTAGCATTGACACCTCTAAGGTACGGGATTTTGGGTAAAAAAACCTGAGGCGCCCCGCGTGCAGTTGGGATCTGATTCCTTCCCGGATCGGAACCCTTTGGTTACTTCCTGTTGCCGCCCAAGCTGATATCGTCGTGCGTGCAACTTTGAAAGGAGTCAGAGGCCGCATAAACAGCAGACTGGGCAAACTTTTCGGCCTCGCGGGATGCATTCAGGGACTGGCGTATGTAATAGTGGATATTCCCCAGGTTACGCGCACCATAGGCTTTCTTTGCCAGGGCATAGGCCTCCTCCATCAGGTCCCTTGCAGAGGTTGAGAAATCCTCGGCATCTATGGCGGCGCTTTTTACGGCATCAATCCCGCAAATCCCGGAGTGGTATTGTGCCTCTGCGGCTACCGATGTGGCGTCATAGGCGGAGGCAAGCGCCTCCCCGGCAAGCAACATGGCCTTCCTGGCATCTTCCCGGGCCGAATCAGCCCGATCCCCGTAGGCAGCGGATTCGGCAAAGGTCTTCAGGGAATCGGTCAACCGGTGTACCCTCCGCATTTCCTGCTCTACCTCAGAAATCTCGCTTTTAAAAACCTCACACTGCGCCTGTCCAAACAGGGGGGTGAGGAATACTAACAGGATCCATCGAATCGACCTCATTTTGCTAAAATTTGGGTTCATTAACACTGATTGACAACACGATTAATAAACCCAATATACAGGAAGTCATTTTAAATGAATGGACAAACTACTCAAATATTGGATGAAGTTAAGAAGTGGGCAGTGGCCGTTGAGAGTCCTCAGAAGTCCATACACAGTATGATTTAAGCCTTAAATCCTGATCCATTTTACCGGAAATAGCTA
>SBFL01000369.1 GCA_006227965.1 Bacteroidota bacterium
CAGCAGGCGGAGAACTTCCGCAAGATGCTGCTGACCCTGCACGATGATGTCCGGGTGATCATCATCAAGATCGCAGACCGGTACCACAACCTGCTGACCATGGATTCCATGGCTGAGCACAAGCAGGTGAAAATCGCCTCGGAAACCCTGTATATCTACGCTCCCCTTGCCCATCGGATCGGGCTCTACAACATAAAGACGGAACTGGAAGACCTGAGCCTTAAATATACTGAACCCGAGGTCTACCGGGATATTCAGAGCAAAATTGAAGACAGCAAGGAGGATCAGGAAAAATACATCTCGGATTTCTCGGATGTCATACGGGATTCCCTTGACAAGGAAGGACTCAACTACCACATTAAGGGACGGATGAAATCCATCTTTTCCATCCGGCGTAAAATGCAGACCCAAAATGTCTCCTTCGAAGAGATCTACGACAAGTTTGCCATCCGGATCATTTACAAATCGGACCCGAAGAACGAAAAGTTCCTGGCCTGGAAGATTTACTCCATCGTAACAGACCACTTCACACCCAATCCGGTAAGGCTCCGGGACTGGATTTCCTCCCCAAAGAGCACCGGTTATGAGGCGTTGCATATCACAGTCATGGGACCGAAGGGGCGCTGGGTGGAAGTTCAGATCCGAAGCGAGCGGATGCATGAAATCGCCGAGAAGGGATACGCTGCCCATTTCAAATACAAGCATGGGGATCATAAGGAACAGGGCATCGAACAATGGCTGAACCGCCTGCAGGAGGCTCTTGAGGGCTCCAATGGAAGTGCCGTGGATTTTGTGGAGGAATTCAAGCTGAACCTCTACTCCAAGGAAATTTTCGTATTTACCCCCAACGGGGAGCTCAAATCCCTGCCAAAAGGGGCCACCCCCCTTGATTTCGCTTTTAACATTCACACGGAGGTTGGAATGCATACCCGGGGGGCAAAAGTGAATGGTAAACTGGTACCTCTTGGTACCACCCTCCGAAGCGGTGATCAGGTAGAGATCATTACCTCGGACAATGCCAAGCCCAATCAAAACTGGCTCGATTACGCCACCACCGCCCGCGCACGGTCCAAAATCCGGTCTTCCCTGAAGGAAGAAAAAAAGGAGGTTGCGGAGGAAGGAAAGGAAATCCTCAGGCGGAAGCTCAAATCACTCAAGATTACTCTCAATGAGGATGTGATCAACAAGATGGTGATCTATTTCAAGCTTAAAACCAGCCTGGATCTCTTTTACCGCATTGGGAACGGGGCCATCGACAACCAGCAGATCAGGGATTTTGCGGCTTCCTATAACAACGCCTTTATAAAGTTTTTCAAAAACCGGATCCGCAAGAAACCCGCACCAGAGGGCATTGACCGGGAGGAAATCACCTCCAGCTATGACATGCTCGTATTCGGTAAGGAGGAGGAAAAACTGAGTTACACACTGGCCAATTGCTGCAACCCGATTCCAGGCGATAACGTCTTCGGTTTTGTAACGATCAATGACGGGATCAAGGTACATAAGAAGGATTGCCCCAACGCCATCTCCCTGCAGTCGAAGTACGCCTATCGCATTATTAGCGCCAAATGGATCGACTCCACACAGGAGGAATTCACGGCGGAAATCCAGATGAGCGGGATCGACAACCTGGGCCTGATCAATGCCATTACCGATATCATCTCCGATGAGATGCACGTGAACATGCGAAACATCAATTTCAACACGGATGGGGGCACTTTTTCAGGGCGCATCAAGTTGGTGGTCAAAAACAAGACCATCCTCAAGAAACTGATGGAAAACCTGAGGCAGATCAACGGAATTGATAAAGTGGTTCGGATCTGAGGCCGGTCACCGGCCAAATTCAGGGTCCGATTTATCCCCTATTCCTTTTTTTAACCCTATTTTTGTAGGCGGATTGCAGTCAGAATTCCATGAACCGAAAAGATCAGGAAATCGTAAAAAACGTGTTTACCACCTTTCTGGAGGAAAAAGGCCACCGGAAAACCCCGGAACGGTACGCAATTCTGCAGGAAATCTATGACAGTGACGATCATTTTGACATAGAATCCCTCTATATCAACATGAAAAACAAGAATTACCGGGTCAGCCGGGCCACGCTGTACAACACCATCGAATTGCTATTGGAATGCAAACTGGTGCGCAAACACCAGTTCGGAAAGAACCAGGCCCAGTACGAGAAATCGTACTTTGACCGGCAGCACGATCACGTCATCCTGACTGATACCGGAGAGGTGGTGGAGTTCTGCGATCCCAGGATCGAATCCATAAAGAAAACCATTGAGGAGGTTTTCGACATCGAGATTAACAATCACTCGCTTTACTTTTACGGCACCCGTAAAAACAAAGAGAAAGCCAAAGACTAATCCAGCCATACCATGCGTGTAGATTTGCTGCTCGGGCTCCAGTGGGGGGACGAGGGAAAAGGAAAAATTGTTGACGTCCTCACGAAGGATTACGATATCATAGCGCGGTTCCAGGGGGGGCCCAATGCCGGGCATACCCTGGAATTCGACGGGATCAAGCATGTCCTGCACACCATCCCTTCGGGTATCTTCCACGAAAATGCCACCAATGTGGTGGGCAATGGCGTGGTGATCGACCCGGTTATCTTCCAAAAGGAGCTCCAGCAACTGGGCCGCTTTGACATCGACTTCCGGAAAAGCCTGCTGATCTCGCGAAAAGCCCACCTGATCCTGCCCACCCACCGGTTACTGGATGCCGCCTCCGAAGCCGCCAAGGGAAAAGCGAAAATAGGAAGCACCCTGAAGGGGATCGGCCCTGCCTATATGGATAAAACCGGGAGGAACGGACTTCGCGTTGGCGACCTGGAACTACCGGACTGGAAAGCTAAATACAGGTCCCTGGCCGACAAGCACCAGGCGATGATCGATTTTTACAATGTGGACATTCAATACGATCTGAAGGAACTGGAAGCCGACTTTTTCAAGGCGATAGAACGCCTTCAGGATCTGGCCTTTATAGATAGTGAGGAATACCTCTACCAGGCCCTGAAGTCCGGGAAAAAAATCCTTGCTGAGGGCGCCCAGGGCTCCCTGCTGGATATCGACTTCGGGACCTACCCCTTTGTCACCTCCTCCAACACCACGGCAGCCGGTGCCTGTACCGGCCTTGGGATTGCTCCTGGAAGCATACAGGAAGTATTCGGGATCTTTAAGGCCTATACGACCCGGGTGGGAAGCGGCCCCTTCCCCACAGAGCTCTTTGACGAGGATGGGGAGACCATGGGGCGGGTCGGCAATGAATTTGGCGCCACCACCGGACGGCCCCGTCGCTGTGGCTGGCTGGACCTGGTTGCCCTGAAGTACGCCGTTCGGATCAACGGGGTAACCCGATTGATGATGATGAAAGCGGACGTGCTCAGCGGCTTTGAAACCATCAAAGTTTGTACGGCTTACCACTACCAGGGGAAACAGATCTCACACCTGCCCTACTCCATCGAAGCGCACTACCTGACTCCCGTATACCGGGAAATGGCCGGCTGGAAAGAAGACCTCACCGGGATGACAAAAGCCTCTGAGCTGCCGAAAGAACTCCGGGCATACATCAGCTTTCTGGAAGAAGAACTGGAAGTTCCGATCAGCATCGTTTCTGTAGGCCCGGACCGCACCCAGACCATCCACCGGTAGGCCATCAATCCTTCAGAGAGAGGGGAGGGAATAAAATATGCTATTTTTGGATAAACTTTTCAGGTGAGACGGCTGCTTCTATTTCTCGGAATATGCGTGTTGCTTCCCGGCCTTTCCGCCCAGCAGGAGGGTGAAAAGAAAATCAACATTGTCTACGGGGGAAGTTTCACCAAGGATGAAACCCTGCGCCCGGGAGCTTCGATTTTCTCCAAGGACCAGCGACAGGTGCAATTCGAGCACCAGGGGGCAGATCTCTGGTGCGACTACGCACTGCTCTACCAGAAGGAAAACCGTCTGGAGGCTATCGGGAATGTGAGGCTTAAACAGGGAGATTCGGTCCTGATGTTAAGCGGGTTCATAGAATACGACGGAAACCTCAAGCTGGCCAAGGCGTATGAACAGGTCCGACTGACCAACCAGAGCATGACCCTCACCACGGACACACTGTACTTTGACCGGGAACGGCAGGAATCCTATTACCGCCACCATGGTAAAATAGTGGATTCAGTCAATACCCTCACCAGCCGGGTGGGGCGGTACTACATGACCTCCAAGAAATACCAGTTCCAGGATAGCGTTCATATCAAAAATCCGGACTACACCATGGAATCCACCCGGCTGGATTACTACACCAACTCAAAGAATGCGTATATGTACGGGCCTTCCACCATTACAGGCTCAAATTACGAGCTGTATTGTGAACGGGGGTTTTACGATACACGGGCAGAACAGGGTTATGGGATCAAAAACACGGAAATCCATTACAGCAACCGGATCATCGAGGGGGATAGCGTCTATTTTGACAAGTCACGGGGGTTTGCTTCGGCTACCAACAATATCAAGGTTACCGATACCATCAACAAGGGGATCATAAGGGCCCATTACGCCGAGGTACACCGGGAACAGGACTCCCTGTTCGCCACCCGGCGCGCCGTGTCCATCAGTCTGGTGGAACGGGATTCCCTCTACATGCACGGAGATACCCTCATGGTAACCGGGGAACCGGATGCCCGGATTCTAAGGGCGTTCCGAAATGCCAAATTCTTCAAGACCGACATGCGCGGTAAATGCGACAGCATCCATTTTGAAGAGCGCACAGGAGTAACCCAGCTGGTCCGCAATCCGGTTCTGTGGAACCTGGAGAACCAGATGACCGGGGACAGTATCCACCTGATCAGCGATATGGAAACCGATAAACTGGACTCCCTAAAGGTCTTGGGTAATGCCTTTATCATTTCCGAGGATACAGTGGGACACCGGGGCTACAACCAGGCCAAGGGAAAGGACCTGTTCGGGAAATTCATCGAAAACGAATTGAAACTGGTGGACCTTGTCAAAAACACGGAGGTCATCTATTTTATGTACAGCGACGACGGGGACTTGATCGGCATCAACAAGACCATATGCAGCAAGATCCGCCTGAAGTTGGACCAGAGTGATATTGAGGAAATCAATTTCTACACCAATCCGGACGGGGACCTTTTTCCCGAGAAGGACCTGCCGGAAAGCAGCCGGATACTCCAGGGATTCGTCTGGAGGGGGGACGAACGGATCCGATCCAAAGATGAAATTTTCGATGCGGATGATAACAACCTGATCCTTCCCGTAATTCGCGGGATCACCGAACCCATCGACAAGGAGGACCAAAATGTGGAAGACCTCCCGGACGGGCCTGCCAGCCCCCTG
>SBFL01000279.1 GCA_006227965.1 Bacteroidota bacterium
GAACGGCCATCGGCTCCAGGGCTGCGGATTTCAGCGCGCCATCCCCTGCCGGGGAAATGCTTTCCCTGAACGAGGTGCTCGGCAAAGTGACCCTGGTGGATTTCTGGGCTGCCTGGTGCCGTCCCTGCAGGGCGGAAAATCCGAATATTGTGAGGATCTATGAAAAATACAAAGACAAAGGGTTGAGCATCCTCGGGGTCTCACTGGACCGGACCGAAGCCGATTGGAAAAAGGCTATTGAAGATGATGGCCTGCGTTGGCACCATGTGTCCCGGCTGGAATATTTTGGCGAAATTGCTAACCTTTATAATGTGAAAGCTATTCCTGCCAGCTTTATACTGGATGAAAATGGTATAATCATAGCCAGGGATCTAAGGGGACAGGCGCTGGAAGCCAAGATTGCGGAGCTCCTCCCCTAGCTATTGGAGGTTATCCATATCAAAAAAGGCTTCCGACCAGGAAGCCTTTTTTTGTTTTAGAATTTTCCGCGTACATCCCGGAACACCCCCTTTACGATAGCGGCGCCCTCATACTTCACCTCCCCGAAAACATCCATTACCGAGTCGGAGCCGAGGAATTCCAGGGTTGCACCTTCCATAAGGATGAGATCCCCATAGACTGTTACATCTCCTTCAATCTGTAGCAGTGCATTTTCCCCTACCTTGATATTCCTGCGCTGCGAGTTCTGGCCAACAGCCAGTGTGCCGTAGAGCTGAAAAGCCGCGTTGGTCTTAATATCCACATGGTTTACCACAGTCCAGGACCCGCATAGCAGCAGGGAGCCCATCACATTGATATTGTTAAATCGCTTTTCGCCCTGGTACGCAACGGTTTCTCCTTCCAGAACGTTGAGTTTAGAAGTGCCGTCATAAACGGGAAGCTCTGCGCAGGTGGCAGCCAGGCTTTCAGAAGCGCGATTCAGCTTTATGATTTGCAACCCGTTAGTTCCCGAGGCTGCAAAGGCATAATCTCCCCTTGATACCACATAGTTGGCGGAACCATCCAACTCGATGATGCCCACCGTTCGGGCACCGTTCCCGTCCTGTTCCGCAATGGACAGGCCAGCACCCCCATTGGCCATGAACAGGATATCTTCATTCACGGTTACGGCATTGGTGACGATATCCCCACTATCCACCCCTTCCGGATGGATCGGGATTGGGAGGTATTGTAAAAGGGAACCTCCCGTATTTGGATACATGCCTGCTCCTTTCTCTGCCTCGGCAACGACCAGATGGTCCTCCCAGGCCTCCAGGGTTTTTTTGGTTGCCTCTCCCAGGTCTGTCGGTATTGGAATGAGCCCGGTCTCCTCCAGGTTCTCATTTAGCAAGCGTACTCCCGTGCCGGCATCCAATGCAGCTATCCCTGCATCAATGATCTCAAGGGCCCTGGCATCGGCCATATAGGTTTCTGAAAGAATGGACAGGTCCGCTTTATCGTATTCCGTTATACTTCCTTCCCTGCCACTGCTGACAAGGACCCTGCCGGCCCTGACATCCACATCTGTCGCATTGTTTCCCTGCTGAAAACCATAGAGGATCCCCTCTGTATTAAGGCTGCCATCCCAGGCGGGAATGCGGGCCACAAAGGAGTTGGATGTTGCCATAGCAGAAAGTTCGGAATCCATCCCTCCCGCCACGTACAGAAAGCCATTGTGGTATTTGAGAGAATTGATATCCGCATTCAGGAAAAAGAGACGGGAGGTAACCCGGGGGTTATGGGGATCCGAAACATCCACGGCATCGACGGCCCCGTAAAAGGCCGGACCAACCGTGTTGTGGCTGACATAAGCGAAATTGCCGTGCACGTCAACATGGGTGGCGGTAAGCTGATCGCCGCTCTGGTAGGATGGGGGCGCAACACTGGCGATTAAGGTAAGCGGATAATCCCCTGCCTGGTCCGGATCCTTGCCGGCAAGGTTTTTTTCTTCCTCGTAGATTTCCAGGACTCCCGCCGCTCTGAAATTTACGGATGTAAGCAGGTCGTCTCCGGTTTCAAGTACCACATCTTCCCGCAGGCTGTCTCTGTAAACTGTGGTTTCATCGCTGCATCCAACTACAGGGATAATTACAAGAAAAGGTAAAATCACCTTTTTCCATCGCGTCATAGCAGGTCCGTTTATCGTATTTAGGTAACCCTTAAACGATAAAGATCCGGATTTGTTGTAGTTCCGGACGGATTTTGAGGGTATCCCGGATTCTTTGGCTCCCGGATAATTTTCAGCGCCAGTGGTGCCCTGTCAGAGCTTCCCCATTTTCTCTAGTATAAACAACAGCACAATGGGCAATGCCAGCAGCAGTACCATTGAAGGGTGTGTGGTAATTATGGAAGGCATAAAAATAAGGGTGGTGAGATACCCGCCAACGGCCCCTCCGAAGTGGGCCGTATGTCCGATATTTCCGAGCCTTTTCTTCATCCCGTAAATGGAATAGAGCAAATAGGCAATCCCCAGTATATAAGCGGGTAATGGGATGGGGATGAACATCAGGGCCAGACGCATGTCCGGTTGGAGCAGGATGGCTGCGTACAGGATGCCGGTAACCGCTCCACTGGCACCTACGGCGCTGTAATAGGGCTCCCTTTTATGAAAGGACAGGGCCAGCAGGCTGCCGGCTACCAGGCTGGTGAGGTAAATGATCACGAATTTTCCCGGCCCAAACCACCGGATAACCACATCGGCGAAGAAATACAGGGTAAACATATTGAGCAACAGATGCGCCCCGTCAACGTGGAGGAACCCGGATGTCAGCATTCGATCTTTCTGTCCTCCCCGGATAGCCCCAATATTGAATTTATAGCGTTCAAAAAAGGAATAGTCGTTGAATCCCTTCATAGAAACCAGAATATTGGCCGCAATAACGGCGATTGTCGCGATGTGTAAATTCATTCCAGACGCCTTGAATAGGGCCAAATATAGCTATATTTGCGAAGAATTCTGTGCATGCAAAGAGTCTCGTTTCTTCTGGCTTATCCTCTGTTGTGGCTCATTTCCAGGCTGCCCTTCAGAATACTATATTTCCTTTCGGACATGCTATTTTTCCTGGTCTACCGGGTGATACGATACCGTAGAAAGGTAGTTCGGGAAAATCTGAATCTTGTTTTTCCAGATAAGTCGGAGCACGAACTTAGAACCATTGAAAAAAAGTTCTATGCACATTTGTGCGACATGTTCCTTGAAATGGTCAAAACCATGGGGATCACCAGGCAGGAGCTGGACCGCCGGTTTACCTTTTCAAACCTTGACGTTCTGCGCTCCCTGGAAGAACAGGGTAAAAGCGTCATGCTGATGTTTCCGCATTACGCTAGCTGGGAATGGGTGATAAGCCTCGATCCGCATGTCAGGGGAAGGGGGGTTGCCATATACCAGCCCATCAAAAATAAATACTTTGACAGATGGGTTCGCAGGGTGCGGGAAAAACTCGGCACAACCCTGATCACCACACGGGAAACCAGGGATGTCATGAGACAGAATAAGAAGGAGGGCAACCTGATTACCTACGGTATCCTCAGCGATCAGTCTCCAATGCCCAAAAGAGCCCGCTATTGGGCACCATTTATGGGGGTAACCGTACCGATGCATGTTGGGGGGGAATCTCTTTGCAAGCTGATGGACCTTCCCGCCATATACCTCAAAATCCGAAAACTAAAACGGGGACATTACGAGGGTAGTTTTATCCTCCTGGCGGAAAACCCCGGGGAGGTCCCGGATTATCAAATCACGGATGCCTTTTTCCGGGAGGTTGAAAAGGCTATCCTGGAGGCTCCGGAATACTACTTCTGGACCCATAAACGGTGGAAACACCGCAACAAGGTTCCCGCCCAGATGTCTTCCGATTAAGCCCCCTTGATCCCTGAGGCGGAACTCCTTATTACAGGCCCGCCAGTTCCTTAAGTTCACTGATAAACCGGTCTGCCAGGGCCCCTGCCTCATCGGCGCTGGAAGCTTCCGTGTAAATGCGGATAATGGGCTCGGTATTGCTCTTACGCATGTGTACCCACCCGGTTTCAAAATCAATTTTCACCCCGTCCACATCGGTCAGCTGTTCGTGCTGATACCGCTTTGCCATTTTATCCAGGAGGGCATCCACATCCAGGTCTGGGGTGAGCTGGATCTTCTTTTTGCTCATGTGATATTCAGGGTAGGTAAGTTTCAGTTCACTTACAGGCATCCCCTTCTCGGTAAGGAGCATAAGGAACAGGGCCGTGCCCACCAGTGCATCCCTGCCGTAGTGGCTTTCCGGGTAGATAATCCCACCGTTTCCTTCACCGCCAATTACGGCGTTCCGGGATTTCATGGCGGCAACCACGTTTACCTCTCCCACGGCCGCGGCAGTATAGCTGCCCCCGTGCTTTTCGGTCACATCTCTCAGGGCCCGGGTGGAAGAAAGGTTGGATACGGTATTGCCCGGGGTTTTGCTCAGCACGTAATCCGCACAGGCGACCAGGGTGTATTCTTCCCCGAACATTTCTCCCTTTTCAGTAATAAATGCCAGCCGGTCCACATCCGGATCCACTACGATCCCGAAATCCGCATTTTCTGCCACAACTTTCTCACAAATTGCCCCGAGGTGCTCCTTTAAGGGTTCCGGATTGTGGGGGAAGTGCCCGGTCGGTTCGCAATAGAGCTCGACCACCTCCACCCCCAGTGCCTTCAAAAGTTTGGGGATGGCGATCCCTCCGGAAGAATTCACCCCATCTACCACTACCCTGAACCCTTTTTCCCGGATTTTGGCTGCATCCACAAGAGGTAGTTCCAATACTTCGTCTACGTGAATATCCAGGTAGGCATCGTTGTGGCTGACCTGCCCAAGCGCGTCGACAGAGGCGAAATGAAACTCCTCTGCAGCTGCGATTTCCAGAATTGACCTGCCCTGGGCCTCATCCAGGAACTCTCCCTTCTCATTCAGCAACTTCAGGGCATTCCATTGCTTGGGGTTATGGCTGGCGGTAAGTATTATCCCTCCGTCTGCTTTCTCCAGGGGTACCGCAATTTCCACCGTAGGCGTGGTAGAGAGGCCAAGGTCCAGCACATGGATACCCAGCCCTGTGAGGGTTGCAGAGACCAGTTGCTGTATCATCGGGCCGGACAACCTGGCATCCCTGCCAATGACCACTTTAAGATTTTCTGAACCCCTGTACTTCTTTAGCCACGCTCCGTAGGCAGCAGCAAATTTTACCGCGTCCAGGGGCGTTAGGTTTTCAGAAGGCGGGCCTCCGATGGTCCCTCTTATTCCGGAAATGGATTTAATAAGCGTCATGAAGATGGGATTTTGGTAGGGCAAATATAATTCCCTCTCCCCGATTCCTGCCAATTAGTT
>SBFL01000151.1 GCA_006227965.1 Bacteroidota bacterium
CGGGGAGCCAATTCGGCCCTGCGGGTCCAGGCACCCTGCATGGGCATGGGACAGGCTGCTGCGGTGGCTGCGGTACTGGCCAGCAGGCTTGGATGTACACCAGCTGAAGTCCCCTACGATGACATAAAGAAATTGCTTGGAGAACATGGTGCCATTGTTCCACCTGCATAGACCCGATCAAACCATATACAGGCATATAAGCAGATCACAAAAATATAAATCATCCTGCTAAGCTTTTGATAATCAATATTTTCCTTTTCCTTAAGGAAACAAAAGGCCAATGCAGTGAAAAAACCAGTTCAGAAATATTTATGAATAGATTATAGGACTTTGGAGTTCAGTGTACTACCAAAACTATATGTTCCGGATTCCACTTTATACAGGCTGGCTTCATCTTCATTTTTAATGAAAGTCACTCCAACAGCATCTTCTACAGGAGAACCACTCTCTTTGATGTTGGTGCCCTGAACATATACGGTTGCAGTACTGTTGGCAGGAATACTTAGATCCCATTTAAATTGATCCGCCTCAATTCTCCAGTTGCTGATAATCTTACCGTATTGAGATTCGTACTTGCATTTTACCCAATCGACACTCTTAACCAGTGCCGGACGAAGAATGATGTTTTTAAAACCAGGGTTTTCGGGATCCCATTGGATCCCGGCCAGGCCACGATAAAACCATCCGCCTATGTAGGGGAAGCAGGAGTGTATCTGCGAATAGTATCCGTTCCATTGTTCCCAGCAGGTCGTCGCTCCTTTTTCAATCATATAACCCCAACCCGGGTAGGTTTTCCGGTTCACCATAATATCAATCAGGTCATTCCGGTTGTTTTCAAGCAGGTAATCGAAGCTTATCTGCGTGCCGATCATTCCCGTATTCAGGTGCCCCTTATCCTTCACCAGCATTGTTTGAATATACTTTTCGAACACGGCACTCTTCAGCTCGTCGGGAGTAATCCCGGTTTCCAAGGGAAAGAGGAGGTAGGGCTGTTCTCCGTTTGCATAGGTGCTGTCTTCCGGATTGAACCATTTCTCGTGTACCGCTTTTTGTGCGTGGTTCAATTCTTGCTTAAATGCCAATACGTCATCACTTATCCCGAGGATCGTCCCAACCTTCATCATAATCTGAAAGAGATGAATTCGGTAACAATTGTTGAAAAAACGACGGGAGTTGTCATCCACCCATTCGCTTTTATCCATTCCTCTGCGGGGAGGTACCCAGTCGCCCAGATTGGGCCATTTCTCACCCGGGAATATATCCTGAAGCACTCCATCTTCGCAATGTGCACCAAGGTATTCCAAATATCGCTTCATGTGAGGATACCCGGTTTCGAGGAGCTTCGTGTCCCCGTAGAAGAGGTAGGTCTTCCAGGGAACCACAATACTCATTGCACCCCATGCCGGTCCGCCACCGGTTTCATGCGGAGTTGGTGCCACAAAGGGGACAAAACCATCTTCTTGCTGCTCGTCCCACCAGTTTTGTGACCATTTAGCATACAGGGTAGACGCATCAAAATTGAAACAACCCACATCCATGGCAGTCTGCCCGTCACCATATCCTACTCTTTCACGATGCGGACAATCGACGGTCTGGCCTCCCAGGTTCAGCGCCCGGTAGGTCCAGCGGACCATTTGGTGAATGCGATTGTAAAGGTCGTTAGAACAGGTAAATGATCCCACTTCAGGAACTTCCGTTTCAACCGGGATTGCTGCCAGGTCTTCTTTATTGGGTACATAGCCCAGGCCCTCAATCAATGCGTAACGGTAACCATGGTAGTTAAACACATTTTTAAACTGCTCTTCTTCCTCTCCGGCGGAGATAAATTCATCCCGCTGATTGTAAGTGGCAAATCCCTTATGCCCCATAATGACCCGCCATGCATCTTCCGGCTCCCGGCCATCCAGGTCGGCATAGTGGATGGTGACTTTCTGACCTGCTTCGAGCTTACGGAACTTCATCTTCAGCATTCCGGTAAGGTTGGTGCCAAAATCAACAACTATGGTGGTGGAGTCCATCTGCTCCATGGAAACAGGAGCAATTTCATCCAGTTGGATGTTATTCCGGCAAAGCTGGGCAGTGCAAGGCACATCGGCTGCTTCAACAAGCACAACAGGCTTCCAGCCATTTACTGAGCTTTCAGCATCCCACCAAAGCCTGTCGATCAAACGCGCATCAAGCAACTCTCCACCGAATTGTCCCCAGCGCCATTCACCAATGAGGGATCTTGCACTCGCTTTACTTTCCCACGAATTATCAGTTATAACGATGTGAGAAATTTCACCAGGAATTTCAAGTTGAGCCCGCACAACCGGACTATGGTGTTTAACTCCGGGTAATCCGGGAGAATACCAGCCTGTTCCCATCCAGATTCCTACACTGTTTTTTCCTTTTTTCAGGTAGCTGGCCACATCGTAAGTTTGGAAATAGCTTCGTTCGCTGAAATTTGATACTGCAGGTGCAAGCACTTCCCTGCCCACTTTTTCACCGTTTATGTAAAGCTCGAAGTAACCCAGTGCAGCAAGGTAGATAGGGGCACGTTCGGGAACATGGTCCAGGTTAAATGAATGCCTGTAATAGGGTGCGGTGACCGGGTCAGCTGATCCGATCCAATGAGCGGTCCAATCTTCCTTTTCCAGCAATCCCATGGACCAGTATGCCGGTTCGCTCCATGCGGATGGTCTGCCGTCTTTGTCCCATGTCATTACCTTCCAGAAGCACTCCATGCGGGAATGAAGCGGTGTACCCTCGTATTCAACATGCCTTGATTGACCGGATTCTACCTTTCCTGAATCCCAAAGATCACCCTCATCCTTCGCCAGCTTTTCCTGTGAACTTGCCACAAGCAGGCGATATGCAGTTTGTTTCTGCCCGCGCTGGTCTGATTTCAGTTGCCAGCTCAACTGCGGTTCTGCCGAATCAATCCCTTGGGGATCAGTGAGATATTCGCAGATTAGGAGATCAACATGAATATTCGCCGCTTCCTTGCATCCAATGAAGCTTACAGCTGTAAATAATACTAAAGAAATGGTGATGAGAGGTCTCATAGCATTGCCAGTAATTACTTATGGTAAATCTTTCATTTTTCCATGATCCGGGCCAGGAACAATAAGCGGCAGCTCCAGCCATGCAAGGCCCACATGACGTTTCATATGACTGATGCTGTTGCCCCCGGGAGCGTCATAGAAAAGCGCAAGCCTCTCGCCGGCTTTCACAACTGATGGCAGTCCGATACACTTTTCGGACCAGGTACAGTTTTTACCATCAAGCACAATGGCTTTATTCCTTGGATCCCATTGGTTCAGGTCATTACTCCAGTACACCCAGATGGCATCGGTAAATTCCCTTCCATCCTCCATACCAATGTGGTTGGTAAACAGGAACCAGGTCTTGTTGCTTTCTTCATAGTAAAGCGAGGAATTTTCAATTTGCTCTTCCACAGGTAAGAGGGGCTTTGGATCAACATCCCATGATCCATCCAGATCTGTGGTGCGGGCTAGTCCCAGCGTGCGCTGAACGTACTGGTTTTCCGGAATCCGGGTTGTGGAGCTAAAGAACTGCAGGTACTCATCGTCATTCCTGATAATATGTCCCGGGCTTGCAGTAAGGGAATAGTAGGTTTCGGGTTTAGTGCGAAAAGGAACCACATCTTTCTGTTTGATCCAGGGACCTTCCAGACCAATTCCCTTGGCTTTCATGGTCAGATAGGGAAAAGAGGGAACCAGGTCCGGGGGAGCACTTGCATTGGGAGTACCCAGATAGAACATATGCCAAACTTTTCCATCATAAAATGTGACTCCATAGCAGGCACCGGCTGCATCATCTTCACCTTTTTTGCCAAAATCAAGGATCGGACCTCTCTTTTCCCAGTTAACAAGGTCCTTGCTAACGGCAAGAGAGCTGAGCCATCCTTCAGGACCTGCAGCATCGTAATGCATATAGTAGGTCCCATCTACCTCAAATACCCATACGTCACGGGCCCCCAGCATATCACATTGATCCGGTCCGTCCCCGTACCGGAGTATAATGCCAAAATCCCGGGCATCCATTCTTAAGTGGGCTTCCGGCCTGCCATCGCTGTATTTCTGCGCTTTTGCTGGCTGATTAAAGGCTAAAAGGATTGTACTAATTCTTAGTAAGCTGATTAATAATCCTTTATGATTCTGCAGTGCCATAGTTAGAATCCTGGTGCTCAGGCTTATTATTCTCCGTCTACATAATCAGATGGTTTTTCAAAATTGTAGTCTTCGTCCTTGAGCGGGGCCACCATACGGATCTTTTCCAGCATGGATTCCCAGCGGGCTTCCAGCTCACTGACCCTTCCGGGCTGCTCCACTGCCAGGTTAAATGATTCGCTGCGGTCCTCCGCCAGGTTAAAGAGTTCCCAGGCTTTGTCCCTGGCGGCCACCAGCTTCCAGTCCCCGTAACGAAAAGCCCGGTGGCCCTCGTGGTACCACCAGAGTTCCCTTTCCCAGTCCGTGTCCCCTGAAAAGGTCGGGACCAGGGATCTTCCGGGAAAGGGCACTTCCAGGCCATCGGTGATATCAAGTCCGGCCAGGTCCAGCATGGTGGGCAGCAGGTCGATCACATGTCCGGGGTCGTGCCTGAGCTCCCCTGCGCCTTTAATCCCCATGGGCCAGTGGATGATCAGGGGTGTACATGACCCGCCTTCATGGACCCAGATCTTGTGCATACGGAACGGGGTATTGCACATGGTGGACCAGCCCGGTCCCAGGCAGAGGTAGGAATCGGCCGAACCTGGCTCCGCTTCTGGTTCGTGTCCATCCCCCCGTACCATGATCTCAGCGCTGGCACCATTGTCGGAAAGAAAGAGGATAATGGTATTCTCATAGGCATCCATTATCCTCAGCTGCTCCACGATGCGTCCGATCTCCGCATCCAGGCGTTCCACCATGGCTGCATGGATGCGCATTTTCTGCTCCTGGAATTCCTGTTGGGCCGGGCTCAGCTCATGCCAGGGAAGCGGGCGGTTCACCTCATTCTCTCCCAAAATCTCAAGGGATTCAGGAAAGTGGTATGGAGGCCCCACATCGGCTTCTACCGGCGAAAGTTGTCCGGAAGCAATGCCCAGATCCTGTAAACGTTTCCAGCGCTCCTCCCGCATCTTGTCCCATCCGCTTGCATAGCGATCCCCCACTCTGGCAATATCCTCCGAGGGGGCATGCAGGGGGAAGTGCGGGGTGGTAAAAGCCACGTAGGAAAAAAAGGGCTGGTCCTTATGCCGTTCCTGGTGGCCCTTTAACTGGGTGATGGCCCTGCTGGCAATCTCCG
>SBFL01000285.1 GCA_006227965.1 Bacteroidota bacterium
TGAGATGCATCTGTGCCGCTCCCGTTGGCGCCAACTCCAGAGCCTTCTTAAATTCAGGGACAGCCAGGTCCGGCCTGGAAGCCTTCAGGTATTCCTCTCCCTGATGTACATGCTGTTCAAATAGATTCATAACAAGTCAGATTTTGAGGCCGTTTGGTATTCGGGTGCCGCCACCCTGCAAAGGTCCATGAAGGCGACCCTGGAGATTTCCTGATACTCGATTTGATCATCCCGGGCGGTCTCCTTGTGCATATCCATTAGTCGAACTCCTCTTTTCCTCAGCTCGGATGCCGCCTGTAAAATGGCAAAGGATGCCGCTCCCGGATTTGATTCAACCGCGTATTCCCCGAAGCACAGGCCGCCCAGGCAGATGCCGAAAAACCCGCCGACCAGTTCCCCCTCCCGCCAGACTTCCTGTGCGTGAACAAGCCCCCTGTTTTTCAATGACATAAAAATCCGGAACATTCGTTCGGAGAGCCAGGCAGGTGACATGGCTTCCTTTTCATTGTTATAGTGCTGACAAAAGCGGAGCAGCCCTTCAAAATCAGTATTGACGGTGGTGGTGCCTCCTGGAAAAACACGGGGGTCAACCGATGGGGCCGTCTCAGTTTCAAGCACGATCCGCGGGTCCGGGGACCACCACTTGATGTGTTTCATGGGGTGATGCCAGTAGTAAAGGCCGCTCTGGTATGCGTGGATTAATCGCTCAGGGGTCATATCCCCGCCCACTGCCAGCAATCCGTCCAAATCTGCAAAATGCGCTGGTGGAAAATTGAGGTCTCCTTTTTTTAGTTCGAAATAAGGCACGGGATGGTTCTTCAGGTTGCGCCCTTTTCGGGGTCCAGCTCGTCCAGTTCCCCCAACTGTCTGAGGATCTCAAAGGTCTTTCTGGCCTCTTCCTCATTGACCACCGCGATGGCAGCCCCAACGTGTACCATCACGTAATCCCCTACTTCTGCTTCGGGAACCAGCGTGAGGTTGACTTCCTTGACCACCCCGTCAAAGGAGACCCTTCCCAGGCGGAAGGTCTCATCCAGGGTTTCGGTAATTTCAGTCAGCTTGCCGGGGATCGAAAGACACATACATCGCGGTTTAAGATTGGTTGAGTTCTTTCCGCAACCATTCGTACCAGGCATCCATCCCTTCTCCCGTAGTGGCCGAAACCTCGAAGAATTGAAGCCCGGGGTTAACCTGAAGGGCATAATCCTTCAGCCTGTTCAGATCAAAGTTCAGGTGGGGCATCAAATCTATCTTGTTGATGATGCACACGTCTGAGGTATGGAACATGTCCGGATATTTTATGGGCTTGTCCTCCCCTTCCGTAGTACTGATGATCACCACCCGTTTTTGTTCTCCAAGGTCAAACATGGAGGGGCAGACCAGATTCCCGACATTTTCGATCATCAGGATCGAATCGGGTCTCATCTGAAGGTGCTTGACAGCTTCAAAGACCATGTCACTCTCCAGATGGCACCCCTTTCCGGTATTGATCTGCATGACGGGCACCTCCAGGGCTGCGATGCGGTTGGCATCGTTGACAGTCTGCTGGTCTCCTTCGATGACATAAAAATTCAGGCTGTCCTTCAGGTCGTTGAGGGTTCGTTCCAGAAGGGCTGTTTTTCCCGATCCAGGTGAACTCACCAGATTAAGGGTGAATATGTTCAGCGCTTCAAAATAACCCCGGTTACGCGCCGCCATTACCCGATTCTGATGCAGTACGTCCTGTTCAACCTCGATTACCCTTTTATTGGGCGCCATGGTAATGCCTCCCTCCCCATGATGGTGATGTCCGTGATCGTGTGTATGGTGGTGATCGTGTTCGTGAGAGTGATGGTGGTGGCCATGTTCATGGGTATGACCGTGGTGATGGTGTTCGTGATGTTGGTGACCCTGGTGTTGGCGGGCATGATTCGTTCCTTCCCGCCCCGTTGAGGGTGACAGGATCCGAACCCCGCCTTGTTCACTTCCGCATCCGCAAGTTCCGCACATAACCCGTTTTTTAATTGTAAACCTTAAGACATTTCTCAGATCACTTCGAGTGCTTTCACCCGCAGTTCCTTTCCCTGGAGGATGGCCTTCAGGTTACTGCTGCAGGAGGGGCAGGCATCGTAGAAGTGAGTCATCTCAAAAACTGTTTCGCAGTCCATGCAACGGGCCCTGCCCTTAATTACATGAACCCGTTTTTCCGCCCTTTCCAAAACGGTATCCTTCACCGCAACAGGCCATACAAAATCCAGGGCCTGAAATTCGATTCCCGCAAGGGTCCCGATTTCAAGTTCGATAGCTTCCACCTCACGGGCACCGGCTTTTTGAGTCTCCGTTTCCGCGATTTTGACAATCCCCATGGCAACTGACAACTCGTGCATTTCCCCGGAAGGTCTTATTTGGTGAATTTCAATATTACCCCAAATAAATCGCTGAAAGTGTGATAATTATCATATTCCTCCTCTTTTGGTTAGCATAAATTTAAAGATTAACACTCAGAACTAAATTCTATAACTAACTGGCAATCAGATGGCTTTTGAAAGAAACACTCAGGAAACCTATTATGAGAGCATCATAAAACAGGGGTATAACCGACGGGACTTTATGAAGTTCGCCACTTACATCGCGGCTTACATGGGCCTGGAGACCTCGGCTGTAGCGCAGGTCGCCAAATCTCTGGAAACCACTCCCCGGATCCCGGTGATCTGGGAGCACTTCCAGGAATGTACTTGTTGCAGTGAATCCTTTATCCGTTCGGACCACCCAATTGTTGCGGATATCATCCTGGACAAGATTTCCCTGGATTACACCCTAACACTTATGGCCGCCTCAGGCCACCAGGCTGAAGCTGCCAAGCATGCTACGATGGAAAAATACAAAGGGGAATACATCCTGTGCGTGGAAGGGTCCGTGCCTATGGAAAATGACGCCTACTGCTGTATAGCGGGCCGGTCTGCCAGGGACATCCTTCTGGAGGCAGCTGAAGGGGCCAAAGCCATCATCGCCTGGGGAAGCTGTGCCTGCAATGGATGTGTACAGGCCGCCTACCCCAACCCTACAAAGGCGACACCAATTCACAAGATCATCAAGAACAAGCCAATCATCAAAGTTCCGGGCTGCCCGCCCATCGGCGAAGTAATGGCGGGAGTCATCGTACACCTGGTCGCTTTCGGACGTTTGCCGGAACTCGACAATATCGGACGCCCCAAAGCCTTTTACGCAAAACGGGTTCACGACAGCTGTTACAGGAGGCCGTATTACGATGCAGGGCTCTTTGCTGAATCCTTTGACGACCAGAACGCCAAGGAGGGCTATTGCCTATATAAAGTGGGATGCCGTGGTCCGATGACGTATAACTCCTGTGGTACCATCCGCTGGAACAACGGGGTTAGTTTCCCGATCCAATCCGGACACGGGTGTATCGGATGCAGCGAGGAAGACTTCTGGGACAATGGCCCATTCTACGAAAGGCTCACCGGCCTTGCCGGCTTTGGAATTGAAAGCTCGGCAGATACTATCGGTAAAGTCGCTGCAGGTGTCCTGGCGGGAGGCCTAGCAGTTCATGCCATTGCCGCCAATGTTTCCAAGCGAAAGGAGCTCAGGGAGAGCATCAGGACCGCTAAAGAAAATGAGAAAAAATTCGAATCATAGATTCCCCATAAACCGACAATCATGGCTAATAGAATCGTAGTAGACCCCATCACAAGGATCGAAGGTCACCTCCGGATCGAGGTTGAGGTCAAAGACGGAAAAATTACCGATGCCTATAGCTCCGCCCCTATGGTCAGGGGTCTGGAAAGCATAGTTAAAGGAAGGGACCCCCGGGATGTCTGGGCTTTTGTGCAACGGGCCTGCGGGGTTTGTACTACCGTACACGCCCTGGCCTCAGTTCGCTCTGTGGAGGATGCGCTGGGCATTCAGATTCCCCCTAACGCCGAAATGGTCCGAAACATCATGGAGGGGTCCCTTTACATGCACGACCACGTGGTACACTTCTACCACCTGCATGCGCTTGACTGGGTAGATGTGGTAAATGCCCTGCAGGCAGATCCGGCTGAGACCTCGGCCCTGGCCCAGAGCATTTCCAACTGGCCCAAAAGTTCACCCGGATACTTCTCGGACATCAAGAAGCGTGTGACCCGTTTCGTGGAAAGCGGACAGCTTGGAATCTTTGCCAACGGTTACTGGGGGCACCCTCAAATGAAACTGCCCCCGGCCGTTAACCTGCTGGCGGTGGCCCACTATCTGGAAGCACTCGAATGGCAGAGGGAAATCGTTAAGGTCCATACCATTTTCGGCGGTAAGAACCCCCACCCGAATTACCTGGTGGGAGGTATGGCCTGTGCCATCAATGAGGACAGTCCCGGGGGCCTTAACGCTGAGAGGCTGGCCTATGTCGGACGGCTGATTAAGGAAGGACAGCAGTTTGTCGAACAGGTATACCTGCCCGACCTGATGGCCATCGCCTCTTTCTACAAGGACTGGGGTGCCATAGGAAAAGGGTTCGGAAACTATATGAGTTACGGGGACTTCCCGACCAATGGCTATGCAGATGTCTCAAACTTCAAGTTTCCTCAGGGAGTGATCCTGGACCGCGATCTTTCCAAGGTTTACGATGTGGACCACCGCAATGAGGATATAGAGGAATTCGTGAATAATTCCTGGTACGATGATTATGCGGAAGGTAAGGATACAGGAAGGCACCCGTGGGATGGGGAAACCAATATCCATTACAGCGGTCCCAAGCCTCCTTATGATCAGCTGGATGTAGACCAGAAGTACAGCTTTATCAAGACACCGAGATGGAAAGGGAACCCCATGGAGGTTGGCCCGCTTGCCAGGCTTTTGGTTGGCTATGCCCGCGGCAATGAAGAGATTCAGCAGCTGGTTAACGGTGCGCTGGCCAAGCTGGAAGTACCGGTGGAAGCCCTCTTCTCTACCCTGGGCAGAACGGCGGCCCGTGGCCTTGAGACCAAACTGGTTGCCCAGTGGACTCAGGATTTCTACGCCACCCTGATGAACAACATCAAGAATGGGGATTCGCGTATGGCAAATACAGAAATCTGGGAGCCGGCCAGGTGGCCGGCTGAGGCAAAGGGAGTTGGTTTCAGCGAAGCCCCCAGGGGCTCTCTGGCCCACTGGATCCGGATCGAAAACGGGAAGACTGCCAATTACCAGCTGGTAGTCCCTTCTACCTGGAATGCATCCCCGAGAGACCCCAAAGGGCAGCGGTCCTCCTATGAATCGACATTGCTGGACACTCCGGTGGCCGATCCGGAACTCCCGCTTGAGATCATCCGGACCAT
>SBFL01000258.1 GCA_006227965.1 Bacteroidota bacterium
CATCCGATTTGCGTGGATGGTTACTGCCTTCCATCCATCCACCCAGATGGCCCGGTTCCCGAACATCTCGTAATACTGCCTTTTTTTGGCATTGGGCGCATCGGGGTTGTCAAAGGAGTAATTCATAGGAATCCCAGTGAACGGCTGCTGGGTGATTCCGTGATAGGTTTCGGGGAATTCGGTGCCCGTGGCCTCCATTATGGTAGGTGCAATATCGGTTATATGGTGATATTGATTACGTACCTCACCTTTGGCTTTGATGCCATCAGGCCAGTGGACTACCAGAGCATCCTGCTGTCCGCCCCTGTGCTCGGATTGTTTGAAGTAGGGGAAAGGGGTATTCCCTGCCATAGCCCATCCTGCGTGGTAATGCGGGTAACTATCTGCCTGCCCCCAGTTATCATAATTTCGAAGATTTGCCTCAAAGGGTGTCTGCATGCCGTTAAGGACGTAGGTTTCATTGAACGTCCCTTCAAGACCGCCTTCTCCACTGGCTCCATTGTCTGCTGTCACAAAGATCAGGGTGTTATCCAGTTCCCCTATGCGTTTAAGGGTTTCCACAACCCGGCCAATTTGGTGGTCCACATGTTCCATCTGGGCTGCAAAGACCTCCATTTGCCTTGCATACATCCTCTGCTGCCCCTCACTGAGTGAATCCCAAGCCGGGATTTCGTCAATTCGAGCAGACAATTTAGTGTTGGGGGGAGCTACTCCGAGTTCTATCTGACGGGCCAGGATCTGTTCCCGTGCCTTGTCCCATCCCATATCGAATTTTCCTTTGTATTTCTCGATGTATTCATCAGGGGCGTGGTGGGGGGAATGCATGGAACCCGAGGCCCACAGCATCATAAAAGGCAGGTCCTTATCCAGGGATTTATGCCCCGTGATATAGGAAATGGCTCTGTCGGCCAAATCCTTGTCCAGATGTTCCGATTTCCGGTAGGGTTCCGGATGGTGGTCGTCCCACATTACGGGAACAAACTGGTGCACGTCCGCCGCCATGAAGTTATATCCGTGTGCAAAGCCTTCATGGCTGGGCCAGCGTTCAAATGGGCCAATCTGAGAAACTTCATACAAAGGGGTGTGGTCCCATTTTCCGAGCGCATAGTTTACATACCCCTCATCTTCCAGGTAGTTGGCAACGGATTTAGCCGTAGGGGGAACGATGGCATTGTAGCCCGGGAAACCCATAGCGGTCAGGGCGTGACTACCCAGCCCTATCATATGGGGGTTTCTTCCTGCCATGAGCGATGCGCGCGAAGGCGAACAGAGGGCAGTGGTGTGGAAGTTGCTGTAGCGCAGTCCGTTGGCGGCCAGTTTATCGATATTGGGGGTTTCGATGAGACCCCCGAAGCTTTCGATCTGGGCAAAGCCCACATCGTCCAGCAGGAAGATAATCACATTGGGAGCACCTTCAGCAGGCCGTTGCTTTTCAGGCCACCATTCTACGGATTCTTCATATGTTTTGGCGATCTTCCCTTTAAATTCATTAAGGACATCCCCTTTTTCCTGTTTGGGTTCTCCCGGGCCCGAACATCCGATCACGAAAACGGCCAGTACGACCATTGGGAGAATTTTAGAGATTCTTTTCATAGATATATTGATTTAGCAAAAAACACGGGAAAATACTGAAATAAATTAATTAAATTCAAGGCAAGTATCGATTTTAACAAGCAGGAAAGGCAACCCTTGCATATATTTGAACGGGCTCATACCAAAAGCTCACTGGGGTTCTCAAAATCCATATATGAATTACATAAATCAACCGAACATGAAGAAACTAATTGCAGAATTTATCGGAACCTTTTGGCTGGTCCTGGGGGGCTGCGGGAGTGCCGTGCTCGCTGCCGGGTACCCTGAACTGGGTATTGGCTTTGTCGGCGTATCCATCGCTTTTGGACTAACCGTGCTGACCATGGTGTACGCGATTGGCCATATTTCGGGATGCCACCTGAATCCGGCTGTATCCATCGGGCTTTGGATAGGGGGACGCTTTGACAAAAAGGAGTTGATCCCTTACATCCTTTCGCAGGTGCTCGGAGGGATTGCAGGGGCCGGAATCCTTTATCTTATTGCAACAGGGAAAAATGGATTTGAGCTCGGAGGGTTTGCAGCCAACGGGTACGGCGCCCACTCTCCCGGCGGGTATAATATGACGGCTGCCCTGGTTACGGAAATTGTAATGACCTTTATGTTCCTGTTGATTATCCTGGGTGCTACCCATTCCTCTGCGCCAAAAGGCTTTGCGGGTATTGCCATCGGCCTTGGCCTTACCCTGATCCACCTGATCAGCATACCCGTAACCAATACCTCCGTGAATCCTGCCAGGAGTACCAGCCAGGCATTATTTGCTGGAGATTGGGCCATAGGTCAGCTGTGGTTGTTCTGGGTGGCTCCGATCATCGGCGCACTCATTGCCGGTGCCCTTTATAAGGCGCTCAGCCCTGAAAAAAAGGGTTAACCGCAGATAAAGGAAGTGAATAAAAAAAGGTACGAATCTCAGATTCGTACCTTTTACTTTATCCACGTGTGGGAGGTGTTCCTAAAAACGGCAACCAATTCGTTTAATTGCTCCAGACAAACCCCAGGTTGAATGCGAAATAGGGCAGGCTTGGCAGTTCGTCGCCGGAGGCCACATAATTATATCTGAAGGAAGCACGGATACCCACATTATAGCTGACCTCGTAATCCAGGCCAATTTCGGGGCGTACAGCGAAAGGCCAGCCGGTACCTTCATCCCGAAGGAGCCCTGTGTCCTGGCTAAATTCATTGTAGACCAGCCCGACCCCTACCGAAGCAAAAGGGGTCAGTTCCCCGGAAGCATCAAAGAAATAACTTCCCGTAACCAGCAGGGGAAAACTGTTGAGGTAGTTGTAGCGGTATCCAGAAAGGGTCTCTGTCCCGGAGGTTTCCGTAACATAGCCCAGGTTGTCGTTGAAAACCTGCCAGCCCGTACTGAACCCTATGGCGAATCCATCTTCAAGGAAATAATGGTAGTCTATATTGACACCCCTCCAACTGGTGGAATTAAAATAATCCGAAGTTTCCCCGGTCGGGAATCCGATGCTGTAGGTAAGGGCGAATTTGTTCTGTGCCGAGGCGGATAGTGCAAAAAACAATAACAGTGAAGCAGTTATGATAGATCTTCTCATGAGTGTTTTCTTTTGGAATTAATCAAAAGGAGGTTGTGTGAACGCCTGGTCCAGGTTCCGGTCAATCCGTCCGATGATATTGGCATCACTGCCCTGGAGCAACCCATTGAGGGCTCCTGTCCACACCACGGGTACTTCCTCATTTTGCACCCCGTTCGGATCGGTTATTTGAATCAATACGGTACCGGTCTTGTAACCGCCTACATAGCCAGGGGCATACCCCGGATACCACCATCCCCAGCATGGGTAGTACCAGCACCAGTAGCCCGGATCGTAGAAATAGAGGAATTGCGTCTCAAATGCCGAAGGGAGAATTACCAGATCGGGATCCGCATCCTCGTCTACCTCGGTCCAACCCTCCGCTGTCAGATTTTGACGGATATTGTCCAGGATCACATCTCCGAATGTATCGTCGATGAATTCCGGAGGGTCATTCGGGCCCCGGTCATCGTCCAGCAACAGGACCCCCTCTGGCAGGGAGAAGGTATAACTGATAGAGAAGTTGAAATCCGGGGAGTAGTTGGTGTAAACCACGTCGTATTCTTCCACGTATTCAGGCTGTTCCGGGTAACACCCGAGGAGCAGCAAAAAGAGGGCAGCAGGGGCTGCTTTAAGAACCCTGCTCATGTTTTTTAAAAGTGTCCAATGTCTCATATTAAAACATATTTCAGGTTCCCTGGGGAACGTTGCAAATATAGGTAAATCCAGATTAGTATGACCCTGGAATAATTCTATTTAAGGCAACGTAACCGACCGGGAATGTGCATCGTGTTTTCGGGGTGGAAGACTAAATTGATGCCGGGTGGGGGTGGGGAACTACAAAAAATTTTCCTGATGGGTTCCCGGCCCGCGTCAAAACCACAAGCTTCAGCCCCGTTTTAATTAGGGGTAATATCCGATTAGAAGGGGCTTAGGATGGATTCGCGACCCCAATGACCTACATCATTGTTAACCCATGTGAGCTGTACTACTTTAGGGGAATAAATCCATAAATATTTTACAATGAAACGCACATTATTATTAGCAGTATTTGCGGTTCTGGGAACCACTATGCTAGTAGCACAGGATCGGGATCAGATCCAGGACCGCGACCAGGATCGATTGATGTTGGTGGATGGTGAAGTCTTGCAGATTCGCGATCAGGATCAAATTAGATTGAATGAACCAATAACGTTGAATGATGGCACTGTGATAAACCCGGATGGGACCTATATGACCGGGGACCAAAAGCAGATGCGTTTGAAGGATGGGGAGTGCCTCGACAACGACGGGGTCTTTTACCGGAACGAATACCAATACCGTTACAAGATTCAACAGGAAAACCGCGGCCTGGCAGAAAACCAGATCCGTGAAAGGAACCAGAACCGGTTCCAGGTGATGGTCATTGATGGGGAAGCCTATCAAATCAGGAATGAGTATCAAATTAAAATCCAGAATCAATTCGATGTAGGAGATGGCACCGTGGTCCATCCGGATGGCACCTATCAAAACAGGAAGCAGCAGCAACTACAATTGAAAGAAGGTGAATGCATCAACATGGACGGCGCCAAGTTCATGAACATGTATCAAAACAGGAAGATGATCATTAACAAGAATATGCAGATGAAGAAGATGAATAAAAAAGTCAAAAAACCGACTTTGCATTGACCACTTCTCATTAAACAAGGGCTCCCATAACTTAGTAGTTACCTGGTATGTTTCCATTCTCAGTTTATGGGAGCCCCTTTCAGTTAATCGCTGAAGCCATGAATTCCCATCGTCTTTACATTGCCGCAATCCTGTTAATACCCTGGTTTTTGGTAGCCCAGAACAACAGGAATAAAACAGAGGAAAGCTCACTTAATGGGACTTCCTTTTTTCTTGCCGATATAAGTTTTGTCAACGATGCCTTTTTTATGGGGCGCAACGATTCCATCGCGGCACCCTATATTTTACCTTCATTTGGATATTACGATAAGTCCGGATTCTTTGTGGATGCCTCTTTATCCTACCTTGTAAGCTCTCAGGAAAACCGTGTTGACCTGTTTCTGGGAAGTACGGGTTTTCTGTTTTCAGGGGACCCCCTTAGCGGTGGGATCTCCGGCACGGTTTACTTCTTCAACGAGGACAGTTACAACGTAAAATCA
>SBFL01000281.1 GCA_006227965.1 Bacteroidota bacterium
CCTGTAAAAAAAGTCTTTTTTCCAGGCGGAAGGCAATAGATCTGCAGGTGAAACCTTAGCGAAGAACGGGCGGGTCTTGTCCCAGGGATGGGCAGGCATATGCGAGGTTCTATTTACTGTAATTTGCTCCTGTTTGGACCTTGGAGGTCCGGCCCTCTATCACACAGGTTTTGCAAAACGGACTTCCCTGAAAATGCTCCCTCCCGGGATTCCTTTTTCCGGCAGCCTAAGATGGGGAATTTCTTTAGGGATGCTGACGCAGATTCAATTCGGTGTTCAGGAGTTTCAGGATGGTATCGTTGTGTTCGGTGAGCCATTCGAGGCGTATCCTGGCATTTTGGGTATTCCACAAACGGTCCACGGAGGCGTTTTGAAACTCCCGGTCCCGGAGGAACCCAAGCGAATCAGAGCTGAACTTTTCCTGATTGTAATCACTTTCACTTGCGATAAGGGGGATATAGCGCTGTCGGATTTTGTGTTGCCCAGCCGTGATGTCCTTCAAGGTGTTTTCCAGCTCTTTGTATTGACTGAAGGTAGCCGGGAAAGACATCACGGCAAGTTTGAGCTGGTTGTTGGTTATGGGCTCAAGGTCCAAACCGTATTCGGCGGAGGTATTTGTGTGGAGCAATTCCAGGGTTGGGGTCCAGAGATTGTCGATAGAGTCAAATATGGAAGAGGCGGGCAAAGTAGCCTTCGGACCAGTGTTTCTGAGGGCTACATCAATATTTTCCAGCACCCTTTGATAGTCGCGCCTTGAAGAGCTCAGTATCAATTTGTTCGTATTGAAGTCCTCAACCAGTTGCTCCAGGAGCCGTATTTCTTCTCTATCTTCTTTGCGGACCTCGTTCCAGTTATCCACCTGCAGAGCGATCAGGATACCCAGGATAAGCAGCAGGAATTCCCCGAAGGCATAAAGGATGTACCTGCTGTATTTTCCCTTTATCATCAGATTTCGCTTTTCGTTCTTAAGGAGATTGCTCATAACCCCGGAGGTTTATAGAAGGAGGACTGCCAAATCCCGACTTAAAGATAGTTTAATTCAAAAATCTCGGAGCAAATCAGTCCATCTTTAGTATCCTAAATCTCTAACCTTGAACTTTGAACAAGCGTACTGCCCACTGCCAACTGCCACTGCCAACTCTTTCCAAGTCTTCAGTAAGCAGTACCAGTCGGCAGTACCAGTCGGCAGTTAGTCCCATTAATCCCTTTAACCTTAAGGATTACAGGTGAGTAATATTGTGTCACTTACCCTGACCCTTGAACCTTGAACCTTGAACTTTGAACAAACGTACTGCCCACTGCCAACTGCCACTACCAACTACAACAAGGACCTCTTGATAACCTGAAGATAAATATTGATCTTACGCCTGAAAGGGTTGTTGCATTTTACTATTTTTGGCCATGCAAAATAACGTCCTGATCCTCGATTTCGGTTCCCAGTATACCCAGTTGATTGCCAGACGCGTCAGGGAGCTGAATATTTTCTGTGAAATCAAGCCATTTAACAACCTCCCGGAAGACCTCTCCCAGTACAAGGCGGTTATCCTGTCCGGGTCTCCGTCCTCCGTGCGTTCGGATGAAGCACCACATCCCGACCTCAGCGCGATCCGGGGGCACAAGCCCATCCTGGCCATCTGCTACGGGGCCCAGTACATAGCCCACTTCAGCGGGGGCAATGTAGCTCCTTCAAATACGCGGGAATACGGACGGGCGCGGCTGTCCCATATCTGTCCGGGCCCCTTCTTCAGAGATGTCCCGAAGGACACCCAGGTTTGGATGAGTCACAGCGATACCATTCAGAAGCTGCCGGAAGGGGCCGAACTCCTGGCAAGTACACATGATGTGGAAAACGCGGCCTACAAGATTGAATCTGAAAAGATCTACGGCATACAGTTCCATCCGGAGGTTTACCACACCACGGAAGGGAAGCGCATTCTTGAAAATTTCCTGGTAGACATTGCAGGACTAGAGCAGACCTGGACCCCTGCTGCCTTTGTGGAAACCACCATAGAGGAACTCAGGAAAAAGATCGGGGATGAAAAAGTAATCCTGGGTCTCTCAGGGGGCGTGGATTCCACGGTAGCTGCCGTCCTGCTGCACAGGGCTATTGGCAAGCACCTGCACTGTATTTTCGTAAACAATGGCCTGTTGCGCAAAAATGAATTCAATGAAGTGCTTCACCAGTACGAGCATATGGGCTTGAACATCAAAGGGGTGGATGCTTCGGATCGCTTTTTGGATGCGCTGCAGGGAGAGTCTGACCCTGAAAAGAAGCGCAAGATAATAGGACGGGTGTTCATCGAGGTATTTGATGATGAGTCCCATAAAGTGGAAGACGCCAAATGGCTGGGTCAGGGGACTATTTATCCCGATGTGATCGAATCTGTTTCCGCCACAGGCGGGCCATCGGCAACTATCAAGAGCCATCACAACGTAGGCGGGCTTCCGGATTTTATGAAACTGAAGGTAGTAGAACCCCTGAAGATGTTGTTCAAGGATGAAGTGCGCCGGGTGGGTACCAGTCTGGGGATCCCGGAAGAACGGCTTGGAAGGCATCCGTTTCCAGGTCCTGGTTTGGCCATCCGGATCCTCGGGGACATCACCCGGGATAAGGTGTCCCTCCTGCAGGAGGTTGACCATATTTTTATAACCGGCCTTATGGAATGGGGCCTGTACGACAAGATTTGGCAGGCAGGGGCCATACTGCTGCCGGTTCAGAGTGTTGGGGTTATGGGGGATGAACGCACTTATGAAAAATGCGTAGTTTTAAGGGCTGTGGAGAGTACGGACGGCATGACTGCGGACTGGGTCCACCTGCCCTATGATTTTATGCAGAAGATCTCCAATGATATCATAAACAAAGTCCCGGGCGTGAACCGGGTTGTTTACGATATCAGCTCCAAACCGCCTGCCACCATTGAATGGGAATAGTTATGAATTTTGCTGTTAAATGGATTTTGATGGGTTGTTTCCTGCTGGCCTTCGGTTGCAAGGCTCAGGCGCAACAATTCAAAACGCATTCAGTACAACGGGGGGAGACCCTGGAATCGGTGGCACGTTTGTACCAGGTGACCACCGAAGACCTGCTGAAATACAACAAGGAACTGCAGGCAGGCAGGCCACTGGCGCCCAATACCATTCTGGTGGTCCCTATTCCCGAAAAGCAGACCGAAATTTATGATCGCCCCCAGCAGGTTGCAGGGGAATCCACCGGACAACCGGAACCCATCGGTTTTCAGACCCACAGGGTTCGCAGGAAGGAAACCCTTTTTAGCATCTCCAGGCGCTATGAGATACCTGAGGAGCTTATAAAGCGATACAACCCAGAACTCTATTCCCGCACCCTGCAGGGGGGTATGGTGCTCCGCATCCCCAGGTACCCGGCCGGGTGGGTATCCCGGTCAGCTGAAGAAGGACCGCAGCTGATCTCCTACGAGGTCCAACCGAAGGAAACGCGCTGGAGCATTGCCTATAAATACAATATCACTGTTGACAGCCTGTTGAAGCTCAATCCCGGGCTGCCGGCCAATACAAGTTACCTGGCGGCCGGTCAGGAGCTTAAATTGCCAAAACCTGCGGGTGCTGATGTGGGGCAGAAGGATACCCGTCTGTATGTCTCCTATACCGTCCCTCCCCAAAAGACACTGTTTAGCCTGAGCCAGGAATACGGGATCCCAAGGGAAGAGATCCTGCGGCTGAACCCTGAAATAGTGGAGCGCGGAAACCTGCAGGAGGGCATGGTGCTGAGGTTGCCCGAGAAAAAACCGGATACCGTGGGTCAGGGCAGTGCCTTTGTCTATTACGAGGTCCGTCCAAAGCAAACCGAATATTCCCTTTCCCGGAAACTGGGCCTGGGATACGCGGATCTGATGGCCCTGAACCCCCAGCTGGCCCGTGGACTTCAGGCCGGAATGGTCCTTAAAATCCCCCGGGAGAAAGCCGGGAACCTCGAAGTCAAAAATGACCTTATCCTCGAGACCTTTGACCTGAGGGACAGCATAAACCCGCGGCATATACCGAAACTCCTGGTGCTGCTCCCCTTCAGGCTGGACCGCCTTGACCTGGCTGACACATTAGGCACCCAGAAACGAATTGAGCAGAACAATGCCCTGCAGTACAGCCTGGGCCTGTATTCCGGCCTTTTGGTTGCCCTGGATTCCATTGCGGACCTTGGGGTGTCCGTGGAGGTAAAGACCTTTGATACCCAGCTAAGTACGGAACGGGTAAAAATCCTGATGAAGCAGGAAGACCTGAGCACATACAGTGCCATTTTGGGGCCCCTTGCCCCGGAGGCCATAAAGGAGGTCGCCGGCATCGCACAACAGCTGGACCTTCCTGTGGTTGCCCCCCTGCCTGTCGGACAGGAACTTTCCCTGGACAACCTTTTTTATTCCTATACTCCGGAGGGCCGGCTCAGGGAACATATGCTGCGTTTTATGGAGCAGCAGGTGACAGACCAGAAAATCCTGGTTATCTCCGATCAGAAAAACAAGGATGCGGAATCGAGGATCCTCGAGACGTTCCCGGGAGCTGATTTGGTGGAGCTTAAGGAAGAAGAAGAGAACATATCCCTGGACAGGGAGCAATTCATCACGCAACTTTCCCAGGAAACCGACAACTGGATCTTCGTGGAGACCGACGACTTTAAAATTGCCTCCAGCGTCAGTTCCATACTGAACTCGGCAAATTCGGATACCACGCGAATCCGGATGTTTACCACTCATAAGAACCGGGCTTTTGAAAACGAGGTGATTTCCGTGCCCCATCTGTCCAACCTGAAATTTACGTTCCCCTCGGTAACCAGTGAGGGCAGTACGGATGCTTTTATCAGGAGGTACCGCAGCCGTTTCAAAGGGGACCCTGACCGCTATGCCATACGTGGTTTTGATCTGGGCATGGACCTGTTGCTCCGGCTGGCCTACAAGCTCGATCTGTTCCAGGCAGCCGACCAGATCGGGGAACTCCAATACAGCGGGAACAGGTTCAATTACTGGAAAGGCTGGAATTCGGGCTACGTTAATACGGCAGCCTACATCCTGATGTACGAAGACCTTCAAATCAAAGAAATAGGAGATCCATGACTTCAAAAGTAGTATACAGGGGTAAACTGCGCACGGAATGCACTCATCTGAGGTCCGGCAACCATTTTTTTACGGATGCCCCTGTTGACAACCATGGGTTAGGCCAGGCTTTCAGCCCCACGGATACCATTGCCACCGGTCTTGCCAGTTGTATGCTTACGATGATGGGGATTCGCTACGGGGATG
>SBFL01000314.1 GCA_006227965.1 Bacteroidota bacterium
GAAATGGTCTCCCAAAAGATCGATTATGACCGGATCCATTTTGAAGTGGTCAAATCCGACAACATCATCCATTCCCTTCGTGATTATTCCGTGAGCCAGCACGCGGGCATGATCGCCATGCTGGAACGCATACAGAAGGGTGCCGCTAAAAAACTCTTCCACAGGGACCTGGTGAAGCAAATGGCCTCCAACAGCCGGCTGCCCCTGTTGAGTTTCAACGAACGAAATCTTCAAACGCTGTTTTTCTGATCGGATTTTAAAGGAATTGGGGAAGTATTAAAAGTGGTAATTTCGATTCAAATGCGATTCGTTTTACCACTTTTTCCCTTGTCAGGTTTTCCAAAAAACTGTGCTTGTGCCGCATAAGCGCAATCATGTCTGCCCTTAATGTTTCGCTGAAATCGGAAATAGCCTCCGGTAGGTTGTCTTCCAGTGGTATTTCTTCAAAACGCACCTTAAATCCCTTCAATCGGGTCTCCAGCAATTTCTTATTGGATTCCTGTGCAGGTTTTAATTTGAACTCCCTGGCGGCATAGGCCACGTGCAGGGTGGACTTCCAGACCTTCAGAAGGTCCATCAGGGTCTGAAGTTCATAGGGCTCGTAATAGTGGGTATAATCGGTGGGGAAAACCACATGGTTAAGTTTCTGAAAATCAAATGTTTTAGGCACAACCAGGACAGGCCTGTTTTTAACGGTCTTCAACATTCGCACCGTATTACTGCCCAGGAACACGCGTTCTGCACCGGAAGCCCCCTGGGTACCCATGACTATCAGGTCAACAGGGTGTTTCTTTATGCGCTCCCGAACCTCGCCGATCAGGTCTCCGGGTCTGAGGAGGGTTTTGAATTCGTGCCTGGGGTTCCTGTGGTGCTCCTTGAGGTACGCCAGGATTTCATCCATTTTCTTTTTGGAATCTTCTTCCATTGACTGGTAGATGGCACCAAGGCGTTTCTCACCGTGGTCCCCCAGCACATTGGTCAGTTCGGGTTCATAGGTATGCACCAGGAGGAACCTGCACTGGAGGTCGTAAAAAAGTTTCAGGGCCGTAAAAATGGCGTTCCATGCATTTTTGGAGAAATCCGTGGGCAGCAGGATAGTTTTCATAACATTCGTCATTCTTAATTTTCTGAGGTGTCTGGCACTACTACAAAGGGTATCTGGACGTGAAAGCCAATCTGATCTATATTCTGACGCACCAGCAATCTCTCAAAAAAAGAATGCCTGCGGTTCATCATCACCAGCAGGTCTACCGGGTGTTCCTCCACATACCTCAAAACGGCATCGGGCATAAGCTGTCCATCCAATTCCACTGTTTCGTAATCGAGTTCTTCGAGATGCCTTTCAAGGTGGGCCTTGTTGTCTTTCTGACCGGCGGAGAGCCCTCCTTCCTCATTTACGTGCAGCAGGGTGAACCTCGCCCGGTGCATACGGGCCATCTGAAGGATTGGCTGTAGTTCCCCCGGTTTGTATGTGGTGAGGTAATCGCTCGGGAACAGGATATTGCGTACCGGGTGGTATTTAACCCGCTCCGGGATGGCCATAACCGGGGCCTTCGCCTTGCGGATGACAAAAACAGTGTTGGAGCCGAGAAACACCTCTTTGGCACCGCTGGCCCCCTGTGTTCCCATTACCACCATATCCACACCCTTGTCGGCGATCAGTTCTTCGATCTCGTCCGTCAGGGTATTGAAGGAGGAGACAACCTCATAGCTGTGTTTGGGGTTGGCATAGGTCTTCCTGACATCTTCCACGGTCTTTTCGAGCCCCATCAGGGAAATGTCCACCCCAACATCCGGAATGGCGCTGAAACTCGGGCCTCCCAGCACATAGTCCATCCGATAGAAAGCCGGGGAATAGGTATGCAGGAAATAAAAGGTACAGGTCTCATCCTTGAAAAAGTTCATGGCATAGGAAATCGCATGCCAGGCATTCTCGGAAAAATCGGTGGGAATAAGGATCGTTTTCATCGCAGCGGTTGTTTCGTTTAAAGGTATGCCCGCCTCACCGGATCTTCTATGACTTCCGTCAGTTCCGGATGCCACGGAAATCCGCACCTCAATCCTTTAAATATTTTTACCTTTAAGCTGAATCATCAGCCATTCCATGACCCGGTCCGTCGCGAACTTAATCGACCATACCCTGCTCAGTCCCACTGCCACGGATTCTGACATACAACGCCTTTGTCGGGAAGCCCGTGAATACGGCTTCAAAGCTGTATGTGTGGCCGGGTCCCGACTCGAATTCGCCTCGGAGCTCCTGTCCGGGAGCGGTGTCCTGCTGGCGGCAGTGGTCGGATTTCCTCACGGCAATGCCTCCACGGAGGCCAAAGTCTGTGAGGCGATGGCCTATATGAAATTGGGCGCAGATGAACTGGATGTGGTCCTCAATACCGGATGGGCCAGGTCTGGAGAGGAGGACCGGGTAGCCCGGGAACTGGAGCTGCTGAGGGAATCCACTGCAGGCAGGACCCTGAAACTGATCCTGGAAACCTGTTACCTGAAAGATGATGAAAAGCGGAAAATCTGTCGGATGGCCATGGAGGCTGGCTGGGATTTTGTCAAGACCTCCACAGGGTTCGGCCCGGCAGGGGCCACCCTGTCCGATGTCCTGCTGATGAAAGATACCGTGGGCGATGCCATGGGAATAAAGGCTTCAGGGGGGATACGGGATTATGAAACGGCCCGGAAATATATGGAGGCCGGTGCTACCCGCATAGGTACCTCCTCGGGGCCTGCAATCCTGTTGGGTGAAAAAAATTCAAAATCATGAGCTTACATATCAGTGCCAAACCCGGGGAAATTGCAGATTTTGTACTGATGCCCGGAGACCCGCTCCGGGCCGAATGGATTGCCAATACCTATCTCGAGGAAGTCACCTGCTATAATAAGGTCCGTGGGATGCTGGGGTTTACCGGCAAATTCCGGGGCAAGAAGGTCTCGGTTCAGGGCAGCGGGATGGGTATTCCCTCCGCCCTGATTTACTACACCGAACTGATACGGGAATACGGGGTTAAGACCATTATCCGCGTGGGCACTGCCGGGGCCCTACAGGGGCACCTGAAACTTCGCGACCTGGTCATGGCCCTTTCCGCCTCCACGACTTCAGGCATCAACCGCGAGAGCTTCCCATACGGGGATTATGCCCCCACCGCCGACTTTTCCCTGTTACGAAGGGCCATGGGCCAGGCCAAAGCACTGGATATGGAATTTGAGGCCGGCAATATACTTTCCGCAGATGTCTTCTATCCGTCCTCCGGTGATGTTTACACACCATGGAAAGAACACGGAGTGCTGTGTGTTGAGATGGAAACCGCCGCACTTTATACCGTGGCAGCCCGATATGGCGTCCGGGCACTCAGCCTGCTGACCATTTCTGATTCCCTGGTCAGGGGAGAACACAGTTCAGCGGCAGACCGGGAACGGTCCTTTGAAGACATGGCAACCCTCGCCCTGCATTGCCGGTAGATATGCACTTTGGGGATACTTCCTAAAAAAACGCCCCGATTGACATAAGTCATTTCCCCTTCAACCTGAAAGTGCCACCTTTAGGGGTGAATCCTAAAAAATAGCACTATGGCACTTAATTTTAATCAATACGCACAGGAAGGTCATACTTTTATAAAGGACTACGCAGAGCACATGGGATTCGGCAATGACTACGACAGAGCAGGCCGGGTTCTTACATCTACCCTGCATGCCCTGAGGGATATCATCCCTTTTGCAGAATCCCTGCAATTGATGGCCCAGTTCCCCATGTTCCTTAAAGCAGTCTACGTGAACGGATGGACCACCCGAAGGAGACCCGAAAGGATGAAACATATGGAGGAATTCATCGAACTGGTCCGCAAACACGACGGCGTAGCTGCCGTAAACGATTTCGGATATGATGAAGAACTGGCAGAAAAGTACATACAACTTACCTTTATGTTCCTCAGGAAAAATGTTTCCCTCGGGGAACTGGAAGATGTACGCGATTCGCTTCCCAAGGACCTCAAGTACATGATCTATTCCAACCTGATGTTCTGAGAACACCCTATCCTAAGCCCCCTGGCCGGAATGCACCCCACATTACCCGGCCAGCGGGGCATTTTATAAACCTGAAAAACAGATATCATGAAAAGTGCGCTACTGATTCTTACAGTATTGCTGGTCATGCCCCTAACCGGCAATGCGCAATCCATTAAAACACTCAACAAGCCCCTCATGGAAGGACTGGATGAAGTAACCCCGTACCACGAGGGGCTGGCTGGCGTCCGAATAGGTTCCCAATGGGGGTTCATCGATCAAGATGGGAACCTGGTCATCGATTTTCGAAACGACCTGGTCTGGAAGCAGGATGCAGGCCCCGGGGACTCCGGGGTGGACGCCATCCCCTATCCGCGGTTCCGCAATGGGCGGTGCATGTTCGAGGCCAAAGGTGATGATGACATCCCGGTATACGGTTTCATCGACCGGACTGGAAAAACCGTCATCGCCCCCGAGTACCTCAACCTGACTGAATTTAAAGACGGGTATGCAGTGGGTGTCTTCGTGAAGAAAACCTTCCGGGGCAAGAACAAATTCCAATTGAACATCTTCGATTATTCCTTTATGGAAGGGGTACTGAACCCTGCCGGGGAAATGGTATGGCCCATTGGGGAGAGGCAAAACATCCTCATGCAGAAAAGGCGCTATGAAATGCCCGGACTGAAGGCCAGAATTACGGGAAACGGGCTTCTGTTAGTCGAATCTCATCCTGGCAAATGGGAACTCCGAAAGATGAAACTACAGCCTGAAACCTCAGATCTATAATTCACAGGCAGCAGCGCTGGTACAGTGCTGCAAAACCTGGTCTGACCGGGAACTATCCCGGTACACGGTAATGCCCTTCAGGCCCATTTCCCAGGCCTTCCGGTAAATGGAAGCTACCTCCCCCTCAGGGATATCCCGGGGGAGGTTGACCGTTTTGGCCACGGCGTTATCCGTAAACTCCTGGAATGCCTGCTGATGGGCAAGGTGGTATTCCCAGGGGATCTCGTGGGCCGTGGCCAGGACCCTGCGAAGGGCTGCAGGAATTTCAGCAACACCTGAAACCCCTCCCTCCTCAAGGATATGGGCCCGGATTTCGGGTGTCCACAAACCATGGTCTTCCAATACCCCCTGCACGATTGCATTGATTTCACGCTGCTGTGTTCCACCCAGAATCCCGACCCTTTTGAATGCCAGGCCATAGAGAGGTTCTATGGAATACGAGGTGCCGGCGATAACCGAAATGATGCCCGTGGGGGCTATACTGTTGCAACTGGCATTCCGCATCTGTCGGCCGGGGTAATAGATGCTCTTGCGCCAATTGGGAAAGACCTCCCGCTCACGGCAAAGGGCTTCTGAGGCCTCAAAACTCCTCTCCTGTATGAATTGCATCAATTTCCTTCCCAGTGCCACGGCCTCTTCAGACGCATAGGGGACCCCCAGCCCTATCAGTAATTCCGCCCAGCCCATTACCCCGAGCCCGACCTTCCTGTTTGCCTGGGTAATGGTGCGGATCTCCGGGAGCATGAACCTGTTTACGGAAATCACGTCATCTAGGAAACGAAGTGCCTGCGGCACCACCTCCCCCAATCGGTCCCAGTCCGGTGTGGCTTTTCCGTCTGACCGGATTTTGATCATTCCTGACAGATTAACAGACCCCAGGTTACAGCTCTCGTAAGGGAACAGCGGGAGTTCCCCACAGGGGTTCGTCGCCTGAAGGGTACCCAGGTCCGGCAGGGTATTCCCCTTATTGATGGTGTCGAGAAACAGCAGGCCCGGATCACCTGTTTTCCAGGCCTGATGGCAGAGGGCCTCCCAAAGTTCACGGGCAGGCACTTCACTCCATTTGCGGCCGTCCCTTGGGTTAATGAGCGACCAGGGGGTATCTGCATCCACTGCCTCCATAAAGATGTCTGTAATGCCTACGGAAATATTGAAATTCCGCAGGGCAGCAGGGTTGGATTTGCATTCTATGAAGTATCGGATATCCGGATGGGTAATGTTGAGGATCCCCATATTGGCACCCCGCCGGCGTCCTCCCTGTTTTATTTGTTCGGTGGCCTCATCGTAGACCTTCATAAAGGCCACAGGGCCTGAAGCCGACCCCGGACCAGCCCCCGTCCGATCCCCCCGGGGCCTCAGGGGCGTAAAATTAAACCCTGTCCCTCCCCCGCTCTGGTGGATCAGCGCAGTGTGGGTAAGCGTTTCAAAAATGGATTGCATGGTATCCTCAACGGGCAAGACAAAACAGGCGCTCAGTTGGCCTTCGGCCAGTCCGGCATTCATCAGGGTGGGGGAATTCGGAAGGAACACGCCCTGCTGCATTAACCGGTAAAAGCGCTCCTCCCATACGGCGGCATCCTTATCCTCGGCACGGGACACAGCCCTGGACACCCTTCGGAAGAGCTCATCCGGTGTTTCCGAAACTTCTCCTGCCTTATTCCGCTTCAAATATCGCGCCTTGAGGATCTCTACGGCGTTCGAACTCAACATGCCTGTTCTTTTTTAGGTTCATCCCCGTGGCCTGACACAGAAGCTTCCGAATCAATTTCCCGTTTTTCGGGTTCAGGAAATTAACCGCCTGAACCCCGCTCAGTTTCTTAACCAGATCAATCCCCGCCAGGGTATTGGAGGCCACTCCGGTGACCAGGTCCGGCTTCATACCGAAAGCATTGATCAGGCCGTGCACTGCATAGGGATCAGAGGCGCTCATGATCGAAAATTTCAGGTTGGGCCTTAGCGCCTGGATAGCGATGGAACCGTTATAGGGCTCCATGGGAGATGCCCCCACCTCGACCACGGCCACATCTGCCTCCACGGTTGCCATGCGAGCAAGCAACTGCCGGAGCTTTTTTCGGTAGAGTCCTTCGGGGCAGATGGAAGAAGGGAGTCCCACATCCACGAAATCAAAAATGGCATCGGCCCCTACGTCTTTGACGGCCAGAATATCCTTATAGCGCCCGGCACCCGCCAGCTTGGCGCCCAGCACGGAGTATCCGGCGGTTTTGAAAATATGGGTGACGATGCGGGCCGAAGTCGTTTTGCCTGCAGACATGGACGTTCCGTAAAAGAGGATCACCGGGGTCTCAAAGGGTACCTCTTCCACTGGAGTGACGAAATCCTCCATCCGCATTTTGCACCTGTCCCTGAACACATGGCCCAGATAGCGGAGTTCCATCATGGGCGGGAGGTAAACGGACCTGGAGGTCATCTTGCCAAACAAGCCGGCCCCGGTGAGCACGTGCATTTTAAGGTCATCCCCTATTGCTTCCCAGCTCCCGGTGGCCTCAAGGGTCGCAAAGCGGTCCCCCAGGACCCCCATAATGGTTTCTCCTCCAATGACCCCTCTCATGCGCCCATTTGGCAGTTCCAGCAACAGGGAAGGGCCTCCGGGTTCCGTTATCTTACAAACCACATAATCCCCCATTTCCCAGAGCCCTCTGTGTATGGCCCGGATATCAAACGGGTTTACCGCCAGATCCGAGATCCGCGTCAGTGACGTAAATATTTCCACCTGCTTTTTCATGACATCTTTTTTAAGGGGTCCATCATGAGCAATAGGGCCAATAGGGAGGTGCGCTCTGCCAGCCGGTCCGTCAGGATGTGTTCGTGGCGGGCATGGGCCCCGTCACCCGGGGTTCCCAGGCCATCCAGGGTGGCAGTGTACTGGCTTGTTGTATTGGCATCAGAGCCTCCCCCTGCCGCGGCCTGCTCCAGTTCAATACCCAGGGCCCTGCCTGTCATGGCCGCCAGCGACCAGAGGAACTGGTTCCTGGGTGTAGGTTCCATAGGGGGCCTGCCGAACCCCCCTTCAATTTCAAGATGCACACCTTCGGCCTCCGTCCGGAGGGATCTGAATATGCCTTCTACCCTCAAACCCTCTTCCTTTGTGGGTACGCGCACATCGAGAACCACCCTGCTTAAGGGGGCAATCGTATTGGGGGAAATGCCTCCCTCGATCAGGCCGACGTTTACGGTGGTGCCGGTCTCAAAATCATTCAGGGCGTACACCTGTTGTACCAGCCGGGCCATTTCAACTATGGCATTGGCGCCCTTTTCCGGGTCCAGGCCGGCATGGGCAGCTTTTCCATAGACGGTCAGGGTAAAGCGCCCCAACCCCTTGCGGGCTGTCTTAAGTTTTCCTTCCATCCCCAGCGGAGGCTCCAGCACAAAAGCCCGGTTGGCAATGCGTGCCAAACGCCTGATGGCCGGAGTGGATTCCCGGCTGCCCACCTCTTCATCCGAATTGATGAGGATCACCGGGAGTACACCGGGTCTGAGGCCAAGGCCTGAAAGGCACCGGAGCGCAAAGAGGATTTGCACGATCCCGGCTTTCATATCGTACACACCCGGGCCCGCCAGTTGTTCCTCCGTTTCCCTTAAGGGCATTTCCCTCAGGGTATGGATTGGCCAGACCGTGTCACAATGCCCCAGCAGGAGTTGCACCGGCTGGCCTGGAAAGCGTCGTTCAGGCCGGGCGTAGAGGTAGCCCCCTGTTTCTCTTCCGGGGACCCGTATGGTATACATCCCAAGGTCGGCAAATTTCCGCTCCAGCCACGTCAGGACCTCCGAAAGGGCCCACAGGTCCGAAGACGGGGATTCCATCCGGGCCAGTTCCCTTATGAACCCTTTCATCTCATCCTGTCGTGAACTGAGCCAGGCCTGTATGTCTTTCGATATATGGGTGGTTGGAGTCATCTCTTGAAACCTTTAGGGAAGGGAAAGTGATAGGTCTCTGCCACCCTTGCAAAACGCCCTTCGGCCACATAGGCCAAAAGGGGGTTCTTGTACAGCATCTGCTGCTCATCCTGTTCGGATACCCTGAGGTAATCCGGCTCAACAAAGGCGTGCAGGATGCTTCCGGTGATCAGGCTGTTTCGCCCAAACCCGTCTATCGTTTTAAAATGCCTGCATTCAAACATCAGGTAGGACTGTTCCAGGAACAGGGCATCCACCTCAGTTGCCCTGCATGTAGGCAGGGAATTGATGACCTGGTCTGCCTTGGAGATGCCCGGGTGGCGCGGGGAAGCCGAAAGGGAGGTGATCAGGGTCTGATCCGGCCTGGGAAAGCTCACTGTGAACTCCCCATATTCCTCAATATTCCGGTAAGTCCCGTGGGAAGGGGTACAGACAAAACCGAAATAATTGTCAAAACCCATGGGGGTTATCATGTGCTTCGGGGCCAGGTCATAGCCTCCGGCCTCCCGGGTTCCAATCACCGCCAGGGGGGCAACCATGAAAAACCGCTTCCAGACAGGCTGAGCCGTATCCAGCGATACCCAATTTTTTGACAACGATTGGACCATGGCAGGGTTATTTGGGTGTGCCTATAAACTACAAAACCCGGGGCTCCCTGCCAATGATCTACATCAGGGGGCTACAGGACCAGGATTTGGGCGCGCAGACTGATGCAGATCATTGTTGCCGGATTGAAATCCAAGTATTTTTATACAACCGGCGTGAAATTCGCCTGCATTTAAAACCTAAAAATCCTGGCCATGAAAAAGCTTTTATTAGGTCTGTTGTGCATCGGGTTGACCAGCCCGGTACTGGCACAGATCATCAAGACCGAAGAATTATCCGAAGTGGTCGTGTATGCCACGAACTACAAGTACCTGAATAGTCTGGCATCTCAAGAGCCCGCAGCCATTCCCGTCCAAATGCTGGAAAGGAAAGTGGCTGCCTTTAACCTGGAAGATTCGGAATACTATCAGGATGACTACGATTACTACCAAATCCGGTTTTATATCCCGGATGGCAAGATCCTGGCCGCCTATGACAAGGACGGCAAAATCCTGAGGACGATTGAAAAATTCGAAAACGTCAAGCTTCCCGAAAGCGTGAGCAACGCTATTTTGGATCGCTTCCCGGGCTGGACCGTCAGTGAGGACGTTTACCTGGTTCGGTACCACAGGGACAAAGGGGTGACCAAAACCTATAAGGTTACCCTGGTCAATGGGGAGAAAACCTTAAAGATCAAGCTGGATGACAAGGGCAACTTCCTGTAATCAACGGATGTCATAAGGGGTATTTGCATGTCAGTGTTTTTTACATCCGATTGCCTTGTAATCCGGTAAGCAGCCCGAAACGGGCTGAACGAGCCGCCCTGAAGTTTCTTCAGGGCGGTTTTTTCAGTCTTTTTTGTTTTTCTTATCCTTTTTCTCCTGTTTTTCCTGTTCCCGCTCGAGTTTTTTGAAATACCCCCGGGTGAGCCAGTTGTGCTGCAGGGCTTCCATGTTCTCGTCGAATTTAACGAGGCCGGAATCCAGGTGCTTCAGTCCGTGGCGGATCTCCTCGGCCATGATGCTGTCCTTCAGCAATAGGCCAAGCGTCCCCTCGCCTGCCTGCAGGTCTCCTACCAGTTCGTTCAACCGCCCGGTCATTTCCCGGATCTCCCGCCCGGAGCTGTCCAGATTGGAAGCCACGCCTCGGATCTGATCACTGAATTCGGGATCGTTCATCAGCAGGTTCAGGGTACTTTGTTCGAGCTGCCACTGCTGTATCATTTCATTGAGCCGGTTCACCGCCTGCCGGGACTGTACCGTGCTTATCCGGAGGTTATGGAAACTCTGCTGAAGGTCTTTGGCCATGGTACTGTCGTAGAGGAGCTGGCTCAGGATCCCGGACCCGTTGCGCAGGGCCTGGGTAACCTCCAGAAGGTCTGCAGTCAGCAGGGCGGCGTTCTCATTGGTGACGTTAAGGGTGGTGAGCATGTCCTGGGTGTTGATGCGACTGAAGGTAGGAATCTCGTCCCCGTCTGTGATGGGATTTCCCTCTCCTTTTCCCGGCAGGATATTGATCAGCATGCTGCCCACAAGCCCGTCAGACCCCACCATGGCCACGGCATCGTCCTTGATGTGGTCCAGCATGCTTTCTTCAATCCGCATGTAGACGCGGATACTGGTATCGTTTTCCATCACGATGTCCTTGACCACTCCTACACTGATGCCCGAATACCGGACGTTGTTACCCTTCTGAAGGCCATTGACATTGCTGAAGACCGCGGTGATCCGGAAGGTAGACCGGAAAATATTCTGTTCATTCCCGATCATGTAGGCCATAACCAGGATCAGCAGGCTTCCCAGGATGACGAACACCCCCAGTTTTACGTATTGCGAAGTTGATTTTCCCATGGCTTACTTTTTAAAGAATGCTTCCACTTTAGGGTCTGTGCTCGAGGAGAGTTCCCCGTAGGTGCCCTCCGCGTAATTGGTCCCCTCCACCAGGAGCAGGATCCGCTCCGATATAACCCGGGCGCAATCCACATCGTGGGTGATGATCAGGGAGGCGGTGCCGTATTTTCGCTGGATATTCCGCATCAGCCCGATGATCTCCTTGGAGGTGATCGGGTCCAGGCCGCTGGTAGGCTCGTCGTACAGGATCAGTTTTGGCTTCAGGATCAGTGCCCGGGCCAGGGCGATCCGGCGCTTCATGCCCCCGGAGAGCTCTGCCGGCATCAGGTCTATGGCATGGGCCAGCCCCACATTTTCCAGGGCTTCCATCACCAGGGGCAGGGTATCGGTAATGCGGCCGAGTTTTTCCTTGTGGCGCCGCATCGGAAATTCCAGGTTCTCCCGGACCGTCATGGAATCATACAGGGCGCTTCCCTGGAAGAGGAAGCCGATGTCTGAGCGGAGGTGGTCCAGTTCCTGCTGTTCCAGGGTGGAAATGTCCTGCCCGAGTACCTCTACCACCCCTTCGTCGGGTTCCATAAGGCCCACAAGGCATTTGATCATCACGGATTTGCCGGAACCGGATTTGCCCATGACCACCAGGTTTTCGTTCTCGTACAGGGTCAGGTTAAACCCCCTGAGGACCTGGTTCTCCCCAAAGCTCTTGCGAAGGTCCCTGATGCGGATTACCTCTTTTTTACCGGCAGTGGCCTTTTTGGATTCGGTATGTTGTGTCCTGGTTTCCACGGTATCAGAGTTAGTAAAAGATATCGGAGATAAAGACGGCCATAAAATCCACAAAAAATACCAGCAGGGAAGCATTTACCACGGCCGTGTTGGCTGCCTTCCCCACCCCGGCGGTTCCTTTCTGGCAGTAATACCCCTTATAGCATCCCACCAGGCCGATCATAAAACCGAAGAAAAAGGACTTGATGGTGGCAGGGATAAAGTCCGCGTAGGCAAGGGCGTCAGAGACCTTATTGAAATACAGCTGGAAGCTCATGCCCCCCTTGAAATATTCCACCAGGGCGGAGCCATAGAGGGCAATCATATCCCCGAAGATCACCAGGAGCGGGATCATTAAGGTGGTGGCCAGCACCCGGGTCACCACCAGGTAATTGAAGGGATTCGTTCCGGATACTTCCATCGCATCAATCTGTTCGGTTACCCTCATGGACCCTAGCTCAGCCCCAATGCCGGAGGCGATCCGCCCGGCACAAATCAGAGCTATAATTACCGGCCCAATTTCACGCACAATGGATATCCCCACCATGTTGGGCATCCAGGATTCGGCCCCGAATTCAATGAGGGTGGGCCTGGACTGGAGCGTGAGTACCAGGCCAATGATAAACCCGGTTACCAGGACCAGGACCAGGGAGCGGTTCCCCATCTGGTAGCACTGCCTCAGGAATTCCCGGAACTCATAGGGCGGACGGACGACCTCACGGAAAAACCGGCCGGCAAAATAGGCCAGCTGCCCGGTCTCGCTCAGAAAATCCCTGATCAGTTCCCCTATGGATCGGTTTTGGTTCATGCCAATAGTAAAGATACTCCAGCCGTGGGTTCCGAAGTATGACGAATATCAGCCCGGGAATCGGCCAGGGGATAGAAAATCAGGGAGATTCCCAGATGCCCTCCAGGGCGAAGACCACCCCGGAAGCCAGCACCCACTCCCCTTCGTCGGCCCAGAAAGTAAGGGTGTCAAAAGGGGCGGATGGAAAAAAGACCTCCGTGAAATTCAGCGCCCCCTGCCCGGCAAAGACCTCCAGGGAGGCCACATCCAGGTAGATCCGCAGGTCTTGCAGGTCCTGCATTGTAATAGGTGCCGTATGCGGCCCTTTGAAGAAGTCCTCCGAAAAACCCCTGGGCCCGGATTGGCGACGGTCTACCCAGAGCTGCTCGTTCTCCCGGTCAAAACCAAGGATCAGCCGGTCTCCTTTGCCGTTGGACAGGGTCATCCCGAACAGGGTGGCCGTGGTTTGCTCCGAATCGGTATGCAGGAGGAGTTCACACCCGGCCGGCGAAAAGGCCCCGGAAACCTCCTGCTCTTTGGCAATAGCCCGCCTTCCCAGGTCCGTACGATCCCCCCTGAGGGCCTTAAGGGCTTCCATAGGACTGGAATTCAGGGAATAGCCCCCTTCCACTGCCCGGAGCGTCAAAACCCGGGGCAGGGTCATAGCAGACCTCCAGGTGGCGGTGGGAACCTGCTGAGCGTACTGCCAGTTGGACATCCATCCGATCCCGATCCGCTCCCCGGGGCCCACGGGGGCATGGTCCCAGGTCACAAAGGCGTAGTTGTCCGTACCATAGTCAAGCCACTGCTGCTGTGCAGGGTTGGCAATAAAGCGGGTCCCGTCAAAGTCCCCGATAAAATAGGAGGTAGCCGTCCCCCCGTTTGGCGCCTCCTGTTGGATGCTAACAAGAAGCACCCATTTGGTCTGCCCTGTTTCGGGGTCCTGCAGGGGAAAGAGGTCCGGGCATTCCCACAGGCGGGTGTCCCCGGGGATGCCAAAGTCGGAGAGGTAGGTCCAGGCCTTCAGGTCGGGGGACCCATAGAACTGAACACACGGTCATAGACGGCCAGGGCCATCACCCATTTCCCGCTCTCCGGGTGCCAGACGATCTTGGGGTCCCGGAAGTCACGCGTGCCAGTTTCGTTTCTCAGTACCGGGTTGCCCGCGTATTTTGTCCAGGAGCGCCCCTTATCCAGGCTCCAGGCAATGCTCTGGTTCTGGAAATCGTCCCGCCCTGCTTTTTCCCCTTCCGGGTCGTGGTGGGTAAAGGCGGCCACCACGGGCGGGTTCTCCCGGGAGCCGAAACCTGAAGTATTGGCCGTGTCCACCACGGAGCCCCCGGAAAAGATATACCCCAGTGAGTCTGGGGCCAGGGCCACAGGCAGGTGTTCCCAACTGACCAGATCCCGTGAGACTGCATGCCCCCAGTGCATGGGCCCCCAGACAGTGCTGTCCGGGTAGTACTGGTAGCTCAGGTGGTACTCCCCTTCCAGGTAGAACATGCCGTTGGGGTCGTTCATCCATTTGGCCGGGGGGGTGAAATGGAACCGGGGCCGGTGGGGTTCCGTGTAGGAAAGTTCCGTTTCAACAGCTGCAGTTTTCTGTTCGGAGGGTTGCTCCTGCCTACAAGACAAAAATCCGAGTAGGAACAGGGGCATAATCCAAAGGAACTGGATTTTCATAACAGTTAGGGTAGATGCATCAAGATAGCAAATTCCATAAGACTGCTTATGGGAAGAACAGACATAAAAAAGGGCCGGAATTGCTTCCGGCCCCCTGGTAAAGCTGGTTAGTTATTCTATTGTTTAATAATCCGGAAGGCATCGCGGCCGCCCTGGCTTTCCGTAACGATGGTCAGGATACCCTCCTTCAGGGCACTGATGTCCATATAGACCTCAGCCTGCCCTTCGCTAATCGGGTACTCGCGGGCCATAAGCTGGCGGCCCACCTCGTCA
>SBFL01000183.1 GCA_006227965.1 Bacteroidota bacterium
GCCCTCTCTGCTCCCCGTACTATAAGCATCGCCATGATTCGCGACAAATTCAGTGGTGACTATATGGCCCGGATCATGTCGTTTGTTACGGTGGTCTTCATTCTTGTCCCTGTTATAGCCCCTGCCCTGGGAAAAGGGATCCTGGATGCTTATGGCTGGAAGGCGATCTTTCATTTTCAGGTTGGATTTGGCCTTCTGGTAGCCCTGTGGTTCTGGCTTCGGCAGCCGGAGACCCTCCCCGTCAGGAACCGTAACTCTTTCAGGTGGATCATCCTGATCCGCGGTTTTCGGGAAGTGCTCCAGTACCGCCGCACGGTGATCTTTACCCTGATCTGGGGATTTGTAACGGGGTCTTTCCTGGTTTACCTGAGTGCCTCACAGGTGATATTTGAGCTACAGTACGGGGTGGCCGATCTCTTCCCCTACCTTTTCGCCGCGCTGGCCATAACCATCGGGGCAGCCACCTTCATGAACGGTTCCCTTGTGATTCGCTTTGGTATGCGAAGGCTTATAGGCGTATCCCTTGTTAGCTTCACCCTAATTGCCCTGGTCTATGTGCTGCTTTTTCAGGGAAGAGGAAACCCCCCGGTCTGGATCCTGATGGTATTCCTGTGCCTTCAGTTTTTTGCCATCGGATTTCTTTTTGGCAACCTGAGGGCAATGGCAATGGAACCCCTTGGCCATATTGCCGGACTGGGAGCTGCGATAACCGGTTTTATGGCAACGGCCCTCTCGGTCGTCCTAAGCGCCTGGATCGGGAGCTTTGTAACGGAGACGGTGTACCCCATGTTCCTAGGATTCCTCATCTGTGGCCTGATATCCCTGCTCCTTCTGGGCTACAGCCAGTTTAGATACCGCAGAGCCGGGGCCGCTTGACGATTCAGTCAAACCGGGAGGTTTGTGCCAATTTCAGGGATACGCCTCCCCCCTGACTGTCACACAAATGATTCCCTTAAAAGCTGAAGCACGCATTGGCATTGCAAACCCAATTGGTGAGCAAGCGGGAAAGGCGATTGGAAATTTCCCCCGTTCCTATTGATTTGGATTCTTATATTTACCAAAAATCGCAACCTTTCATGTGGGTCTGGGTCATCTTTATTTGTACAGTCATCGTTTTCCTCGCCCTTGACCTGGGGGTTTTCAATAAAGAAGACCATGTTATACGTTCCAGGGAAGCCGCCACATGGACGGGAGTATGGGTTACCCTTGCCCTGAGCTTCAGCGGAGTGATCTACTGGTTGTTCTCGGAAGGACTAATAGAAAACCCAACAGACCTTACCCCGGGGACCGCCGTTATAAAATACATCACGGGATACCTGATCGAATTGTCGCTGAGCATTGATAACGTGTTTGTCATCGCAGTGATCTTTTCCGCATTCTCAATACCCCCGCTCTATCAGCACAGGGTCCTGTTCTGGGGCATTCTCGGGGCCATTGTTTTTAGAGCCCTGATGATCCTTTTCGGGGTGGCGCTGATCAATAAAATTGGTTGGATCATATATGTTTTTGGGGGCTTTCTGCTTTATACCGCCTACAAAATGCTGAAGGCAGGTGACCATGAGTTCAGGCCCAAGGAATCCTTTGTCTTCAAGCAGATTACCAAGATCGTTCCAATTACCACAGAATTGGATGGCAACCGGTTTCTTGTCAAACGCATGGGGATTACTGCGGCCACGCCCCTTTTGCTGGCCCTGGTTATTATTGAAATCACCGACATTCTGTTCGCCCTGGACAGCATCCCAGCCATACTCGCCATTACGGCGAATCCATTTATCGTATTCAGCTCCAACATTCTGGCCATCCTTGGTTTGCGCTCCATGTATTTCCTGGTATCCCGAATGCTGACTAAATTCAGGTTCATCAACTACAGCCTCGTCGTGATACTCGCCTTCGTAGGTACGAAAATGTTGTTGTCCCACCACGTTAAGGTTCCGGAATGGATCTCCCTGTCCATCATTGTTGCCTCACTCGCCGGGGGAATCCTCGCTTCAGTATACGTGCCGGAAAAGAAAAAGGAAGGAGACAGGGAAGGTTTTCAATAGGCCCAATGCCGCTCCAGAAGGCTCATTAGCCGGGCCGCCATCCGGTAAAATTCCGAATGATGGTTCATCAGATCTTTTGGAATTGTCTCCAGGCCGGTAACGCCTTACTTCAGCAAACCTGATAGCCGATTGCATTCCTCCTGCAGCGCGTTTCCTATTTCCCCTATGGCTGCGGGCCTGTGTAACGCCTCCCTCAGACCCTATACGAATTTGGAATTCAGGCCCCGGCCGGTTCCCTGAGGGTACAATTTTTAACGGCACTTTTTGTTGGCTAAACATTGGATTATCAAGAAGTAAGAAGTTTGTGACCTGTGGGTAAAACCAGCCTATGATGAATGTCATAGATCGGCACCTCTTTAATTTGGAAATTGATGGAAGTCAATGTAATTTACCAAAAAACCAAGCGCATGGATATAAACTTTCAATACGATGCAGTGAAGGCCAGCGACAGACTTGAAATCATGGCCGCTCAGAAATTGAATAAACTTCTCGATAAATACGATTTTATCATACGGGCCGATGTCTTTTTCAAGAAAGAAAACACTGCCAGTCCGGATAAGGGGAGGATCTGCAACATCCGTGTGAGCGCCCCGGGACCAAGGCTTTTTGCCGAAGCGAGCCACGGGAGTTTCGAGGCTTCCATCGCAGAGGCGGTGAGTGACCTGGAACGACAGTTGCGCAAGCGGAAGGAAAAGATGAACAGCCGCACCTGAAGGTGGCGGGAGTCATGATTCTATAGCC
>SBFL01000422.1 GCA_006227965.1 Bacteroidota bacterium
GTTCACCGTAAACTGATAAATGAAATTCCCAAGGATCGCAAGGGCAATTACCACATATAAATAATGCAACCAGGGATAACGGGTACCCGATTTCAGGGCCTGCAGGGTATAGAGCCCCATGGCCAGGTACACGATGATAAAGACAATCCAGCGGAGCATGAATATTTTTTACAAATATACTTTATTTAAAGCCGCAACGGGCGTTACGCCACCGGGTCCTTTAGCCTTTTTACTACTTCCCGGAGCAGGTTTTCATCGGGCAGAAGCGGGGTGCCTTCCCTTAAAAGAGAAGCGCTGTTCAGGGGCAGGCCCTTAAAGGATTCAGGGCTCAATTTCGGGATCCCACTGAGGTGGACCGCCTCAAAACCCTTTCCCATGAAAGCCTTTAGGTTATCAGGGCGTATCCCGCCTCCGGGCATGATCCCGCAGCCGGAATGCCCGGCCAGGTGTTCTAACAACGCTAAGCCCTGTAGTGCCGCCGGGGCCTGTCCGCTGCTGAGGATGGTATTTACCCCCAGGGCCTCAAGCCCTGAGAGGGCTGTTTCCCAATCCGGGATCCGGTCAAAGGCCCGGTGGAACGTGAGGTGGCAGCCCCGGGCTGCTTCTGCCAGTAAAGCCATCCCATGCATATTGAGATTTCCGTCTTCAAGGAGGCACCCGGTGGCAATCCCTTCATATCCCAATTCCCGGCTGTATTCAATATCGCGGAGCATTTGGGATAAGATCTCATCAGAATACGCAAAATCACCACTCCTGGGGCGGACCAGCACGTGGACGGGAATTGCAACGGCTTCACGGACGGCTTCCAAAAGGCCTGGAGAGGGCGTGATGCCCCCAACCGCCAGTTCTGCACATAGCTCCAGACGATCTGCCCCGGCCCGCTCAGCTATCCGGGCGGAGGTAACCGAGGTGACGCATACTTCTACCTTCATTGACTATCTTTAAGGGGTTAAATGTAACTCCTTCCACGTATGAAGCGAAGAAAATTCCTAAAGAATTCCACCCTCGGATCGGCCGCTGTCCTGGGGGTGACCCCCTTGGTATCCTGCAGGGAAGCTGCCTCTCCCATGCCGAAACCGGAGTTGTTGCCTGGTGGACCAGTAGCCATTTGCACCTGGGATTTCAAGAATGCCACGGCCCGGGCATGGGAGGTATTACAGGAAGGCGGGAGCGCTCTGGATGCTGTAGAAGCCGGGGTAATGGTGGAAGAAGCTGACCCGGGCAACCAAACCGTGGGCCTCGGGGGACGGCCCGATAGGGATGGCTATGTGACCCTGGATGCCTGTATCATGGATTCCCTGGGCAACTGCGGATCCGTGATGGGCCTCGAAGGCTATGTCCACGCCATATCCGTGGCCCGCAAGGTAATGGAGCAAACCCCCCATGTAATCCTGGTCGGGGAAGGTGCCTCCCGGTTTGCAAGGGAACAGGGGTTCCCCACACGTGATCTTCTTACGGAAGCCAGCCGGCAGCAGTGGATGGAATGGAAAAAAAACGAAGACTACCAGCCCGTGATCAATATTGAAAACCACGATACCATCGGAATGCTGGCCATGGATGCGGATGGGGCCCTTGCCGGAGCCTGCACTACCAGCGGACTGGCCTACAAGATGCGTGGCCGTGTGGGAGATTCACCGGTAATTGGCGCAGGCCTCTATGTAGATCCGGAAGTAGGGGGCGCCACTGCCACAGGACTGGGAGAAGAGGTAGTACGAACGGTAGGGAGTTTCCTGATCGTCGAGCTGATGCGGCAGGGAAAAAGCCCCCAGGAGGCCTGCGAGGAAGGAGTGCGCCGTATCCTTGCCCGCAAGAAGGGCAAACCCGATTTTCAAATTGGATTCATCGCCCTGAACACCGGGGGGGAGACCGGTGGATACTGCATCCACCCCGGCTTCACATACCGGCAGTACGATGCACAGGGGCATCGAAATACGCCTGTCAGCAGCTACCTTAAATCCTCAGAATCTTAGTAGATTTGGAGACCTTAGAAATCACCCTTTTATGTCTGACAAAAAACGTCTTTTTCTCCTTGATGCCTATGCCCTGATCTTCAGGGCCTATTATGCCCTGATCAAAAACCCCCGCATAAATTCGAAGGGGATGGACACCTCGGCCATCATGGGATTTATGAATTCCCTCTTCGATGTGATCAAACGGGAACAGCCCGACCACCTGGCGGTATGTTTTGACAAGGATGGAAGTGCCGAGCGCACCGAATTATTCCCGGAGTACAAAGCCAACCGGGATGAAACTCCGGATGCCATTCGCGTGGCGGTACCCTGGATCCACAAGATCATGGAGGCCATGCATATTCCCTGCATCGAAGTTTCCGGACTGGAGGCAGACGACATTATCGGCACCCTGGCCAAACAGGCCGAAAAGCAGGGGTACGAGGTTTACATGGTCACACCCGACAAGGATTTCGGCCAGCTGGTTTCGGAAAACATTTTTATGTACCGGCCCTCCCGAATGGGCAATGGCATAGAGATCTGGGGGATTCCTGAGATCCAGAAGCGCTTTGGGGTGGAAAAGCCGGAACAGGTCATCGACTATCTGGGAATGATGGGAGACAGCAGTGACAATATACCGGGACTGCCAGGGGTAGGTGAAAAGACCGCTAAGAAATTCATTTCCCAATTCGGTTCCCTGGAAGCCCTTTTGGAAAATACGGACCAGCTCAGTGGTAAGATGAGGGCGAAGGTGGAGGAAAATGCGGAGCTCGGGCGCCTTTCCAAAAAGCTGGCCACCATTTGCGTGGATTGCGAGGTCACCTTTGACGAGAAGGATTTTGAACTCAGCGTGCCGGACAGTCAGAAAGTACAGGAGTTGTTTGAGGAACTCGAGTTCCGCAGGCTTAAAGAACAATTTCTCAGGGTCTTTTCAGGAGAGGTGGAAAAGACCCCCACTCAGGTCAGCAGTACCGAAACCGCGCGAAAGCAAAAGCGGGAGGCGGGCAGCGGTCAGTTTTCCCTTTTCGGGGAGGAGGCCGTTGAAGGAAAAGTGGAGGCATATACCGGAAGGATGACCCTCAAGGAGGTGCCGCATCTCTATCAGCCCGTTAAAAAAGGGATAGCCCTTCAACTCTTTCTAAAAAGCATGATGCAGCAGAAAAGGGTCTGTTTCGATACGGAGACTACTTCCCTTAACCCTCTGGAAGCAGAACTGGTGGGGATTGCCTTCAGCTGGGAGGCGCATAAGGGCTTTTACGTTCCCTTCCCCGAAGATCAGGAAGAGACGGCAGGGCTCTTGGAGGAACTCCGCCCATTTTTTGAATCCCTGGAAATTGAGAAGGTCGGGCAAAACCTGAAATACGACATCAAAGTGCTCCACCGGTATGGCATGCCGGTCAGGGGGCCGCTTTTCGATACCATGCTGGCGCACTACCTGATCAATCCGGATATGCGCCACAATATGGATGTCCTGGCGGAGACCTACCTGAACTACAGCCCGGTTTCCATCACCGAATTGATTGGCAAAAAAGGGAAAAACCAGCTGAGTATGAGGGAGGTGCCCCAGGAACAGGTGGCCGAATACGCCGTGGAAGATGCCGACATCACCATGCAGCTCGCCACGCATTTTGCACCGGAACTCAAGGAGGCCAAAGTACTAAAACTGTTTACGGACATCGAAATCCCGCTGCTGAGGGTGCTGGCAGATATGGAACTGGAGGGCATTAACCTGGATACAGGGTTCCTGGGCCACCTCTCAGGGGAACTCGAAAAGGACATCGCATCCCTGGAACAAAGGATCTACCAGGAGGCCGGAGAATCCTTCAACATAGGATCCCCGAAACAACTGGGGGAAATCCTTTTTGACAAATTGAAACTCGTAGACAAACCCAAGAAAACCCGGACCGGACAGTATTCCACTGCGGAAGATGTCCTTTCGGGCCTGGCCAAGGACCACAAGATCATCAGGGACGTGCTTGAGTACAGGGGGCTGACCAAGCTGAAAAGCACCTACGTGGATGCCCTGCCCGAACAGGTAGAGCCCTTCACCGGTCGCGTGCATACGGATTACATGCAGACCGTTGCGGCCACAGGACGCCTTAGCAGCAACAACCCCAATCTGCAGAACATCCCGATCCGCACGGAGCGGGGACGGCAGATCCGTAAGGCCTTTATTCCCCGAAATGCCGGCTATAAATTGCTGGCAGCGGATTATTCCCAGATAGAACTAAGGATCATCGCCGCCCTGAGCGAAGAGACCACTATGATCGAATCCTTTAAACGTGGCGAGGACATCCATGCCTCAACGGCGGCACAGGTATTTAAGGTGCCTCTTGAAGAAGTGACACGGGAGCAACGTTCCAATGCCAAAACGGTAAATTTCGGGATCATCTATGGGGTGTCTGCTTTTGGGCTCAGCAATCAAACCAGTCTAAGCCGGACGGAGGCCAAGGAACTGATCGACACTTATTACGAAACCTATCCAAAACTACGCACGTACATCAGCAATCAAATTGATTTTGCCCGGGAACACGGGTATGTACAAACCGTCCTGGGGCGCCGCAGGTATTTAAAGGACATCAACGGGAGTAATGCGGTGGTCCGCGGGGCTGCCGAACGCAACGCGATCAATGCTCCCATACAGGGAAGCGCGGCAGATATCATTAAGATTGCCATGATACGGATTCATCAGAAACTACAGGAAAAAGGGTGCCGGACGAAAATGCTTCTGCAGGTGCACGATGAACTGGTATTCGATGTGTACACCCCCGAGCTTGATGAGGTGAGCAAACTGATCCGGTCCGAAATGGAAAATGCCTATACCCTGGCGGTGCCCCTGGTGGTGGATATCGGGGTGGGAGACAACTGGCTTGAGGCCCACTAACCCCGGGAAAAGGCTGCTGTCTATCTCCTTTCGAAGATCAGGGATCCGCTGCTTCCGATATCGTCAAAATCGGAGCCCTGCAAATCGAATGTAAGCCTGTCACCGGACAGGACAACCTCAACGGTTTCCGTCATTCCCGAGGAATCTGTGATCTCCAGCTGCCCACTTTCATACCTGTAGGTGGCGCTTTCCGTATCGCGCTCCGTCGGACAATCAAAACTGAGCCCCCCCGTAAGGAGACCGCTGTAATCCAGGTAAGCCAGCGAGGTCTGAAAGAGGGCTGTTCCATTTTCTTCAAACTCCAGGGTGATCAGGTAACACCCCTGCAAGGCCAGAAAACCGACCAATTGTTCCGCTGCTTCTTCTTCAGGGGAAGTCCCATCGAGTTCCGCCGCTACCAGTT